>NZ_JAQECM010000030.1:0-25001 GCF_027669965.1 Candidatus Collinsella stercoripullorum
CCTGCGGGGCGGCGAGGGCGGGGCGGGCCTGCTGCGCTCGGGCGCGGTCGGCGCGGGGCTGGTGGAGGCGCGCCGCGCCGAGGAGCTGCTCGATGTCGACGTCCCGGACGACCTGCGCGCCGCCGAGCGGGCGCTGCGGGGCGGCGGAACCTGTGACTGGAGAGGTGAGATGCCATGATCATCATCGCAAACGGCGCCCTCGTGACGCCCGAGGGCCTTCGTCGGGGCGACATCGCGCTCGACGGGGGGAGGATCGTCGAGGTCGCGGCCCGCATCGAGCCCGGCCCGTCCGACACGGTCGAGGACGCGACGGGGTGCTGGGTGCTCCCCGGCCTCATCGACGCCCACACCCACCTGCAGTGCTGGACCGGCATGGACTGGACGGCCGACAGCTTCGAGACGGGGACGCGCGCCGCGGCCTGCGGCGGCACCACCACGATCGTGGACTACGCCACGGCGGACCGCGGCGTGACCATGGACGAGGCGCTCGCCGAGTGGCATCGCCGCGCCGACGGGGCCTGCACCGCCAACTACGGGTTCCACATGGCCATCGCGGAGTGGGGCGACGACTCGCCCGGGCAGATGCGCCGCATGCGCGAGGCGGGCGTGAGCTCGTTCAAGACCTACCTCGCCTACGACCATCTGCGCCTGACCGACGCCGAGACCCTGCGCTGCCTGGAGGCGGTGCGCGAGCTCGACGCCGTGCTGTGCGTCCACTGCGAGAACGGCGACGTGGTCGACGAGCTGCAGCGCGCGGTGCTCGCCCGCGGCATCACCGGCCCCGAGGGCCATCCGCTCTCGCGCCCGGCCGAAGCCGAGGCGGACGCCGTCAGCCGCCTGCTCTACCTGGCGTCCATCGCGGGCGCCCGGGTGAACGTCGTGCACCTGTCGACCGAGCTCGGCCTCGAGGCCGTGCGCGCGGCGCGCGCACGGGGCCAGCGGGGGGTCTTCGTCGAGACCTGCCCGCAGTACCTCACCCTGGACGACACGCGCTACCTCGAGGAGGGCGACGACGGGTTCGCGGGCGCCAAGTACGTCATGAGCCCGCCGCTGCGCAAGCCGTCCGACGTGCGCGCCCTGCGCGCGGCCGTGCTCGCCGGGGAGGTCGACTCCATCGCCACCGACCACTGCTCGTTCAACCTGCACGGCCAGAAGGACCGCGGCCGCGGCGACTTCACCCGCATCCCCAACGGGGGCCCGGGCATCGAGCACCGCCCCGCCGTGATGGCGACGGCGTTCGAGGGCCGGCTCGGCCCGGTCGAGCTCGCCCGCCTCATGAGCGAGGGGCCCGCGCGGGTCTTCGGGATGTGGCCGAGGAAGGGCCGCCTGGCGCCGGGTGCCGACGCGGACGTGTGCGTGTGGGACCCGCGGGCGCGCTGGACCATCTCCGCCGCCACCCAGCAGCAGGCCGTGGACTACACGCCCTACGAGGGCATGGAGGCGCACGGGCGGGCGCATCTGGTGTATGTGGGCGGCGTGCTCGCGGCGCGCGACGGGGCGCCGACGGGGGCGCGCCCCGGGACGTATGTGAGCCGGTAGGGGGTCCGGCCGACCGGGGCGCTCCAGGGGGTCACGCCAGCCGGACGAGCCTTCCGGCGCGCAGGCTCCCCGCGAAGACCGGGCAGGTCAGGACCGGGGCCAGCGCGGCCGCGAGCGCCCGGGCGGCCGCGAGCGCCCCGTCGGTCTCCACCTGGTTCACCACGACGAGGTCGTCGGGCATGCCGACGAGGCCCTCGGCGGCGATGCCGCGGGCAACCAGCTCGGGCGTCGCGGGCTCGTAGGGGGCGCACCCCGTGAGCCGGCGGAAGACCTGGGGCCGGTGGACGATGTCGTACACGGGGAGCTCGAAGCCCGAGGCGCCCACCACGTAGACGATGCGCGAGCAGCCCTCGGGGATGACCGGCTCGTACTCGTTGTGGGCCTTGAAGGGCAGCCCCCGCGAGCCGTCCGCCTCGACCAGGACGTACTCGGCCGCGGCGGCGAGCTCGTCCCAGCCGGCGTCGGGCTCCGCGAGCTTGCCCGTCCCGCGCTCCACCCGGCCGACCTGGGCGAGGCCGCCGGCGTCGCCGGGCAGCTCGCGCGGGGAGGCGGCGAGCGGGACCCCCTCGGCGGGGAACATGCGGGTGGAGGTCGCCAGCAGCGTGCGCGCGCCCCGCGCCGCGAGGCCGCGCCCGCCGGTCGCGAGCAGGGTGGACTTGCCGCCGCCCCCGATCACGGCGGTGATGCCGCGGACGGGCTGCAGAAGATCGGTGAGGTCTGTGGTGCGTTCGGTGTTCATGTGCCTCGCCTTCCCTTTGGGCGCGGGCGCCGCACGGCGCCTTCGCGCCGGCGCCCGCGAGAGTACAGCGGATGCTTGGCAGACACGGTACCATTATCGGCAGGGGCCCATGCGCCCCGCGGAGCGAAAGGACGAAACGGGCATGCTGGCATACATCAGGGGGGCGGGGGACATCGCCACGGGCATCGCGCTGCGCCTGCACCGGGCGGGCATCGACGTGGTGATGGCCGACATCGCGGAGCCGACCTGCATCCGCCGGACGGTCGCCTTCAGCGAGGCGGTCCGCTGCGGCACCGCGCAGGTCGAGGACGTGCGCGCCCGCCTGGTCGCCTCGGCGGCGGAGGCGGCCGGCGCGCTCGCCGCCGGGGAGGTCGCCGTGGCGGTGGACCCCGCGGCGCGCCTCGTCGGCGACCTCGCGCCCGACGCGGTGGTCGACGCCATCCTCGCCAAGCGCAACCTGGGGACCTCGATCGACATGGCGCCCGTGGTCGTCGGCGTGGGGCCGGGGTTCACGGCGGGGGTCGACTGCCATGCCGCCGTGGAGACCAAGCGCGGCCATTACCTGGGGCGCGTGCTCTACGAGGGCTCGCCCGCGGCCAACACCGGGGTGCCGGGCGTGATCGCGGGGGCGGGCGCCGAGCGCGTGCTGCGCAGCCCCGCCGACGGCCCGTTCGTGTGCGTGAGAGAGATCGGGGACCTGGTCCGTGCGGGGGAGGTCGTGGGGAGCGTCGCCGGCGAGCCCATGCGGGCGACCATCGACGGCGTCCTGCGCGGACTGCTGGCGCCCGGCGTGCCCGCGTTCAAGGGCATGAAGGCGGGGGACATCGACCCGCGCGGGGACGCGTCGTTCTGCGCGACGGCGTCCGACAAGGCGAGCGCCGTGGGCGGCGGCGTGCTCGAGGCGCTCTGCCACTTTACGGGGCGGCTGCGCGACCGGTAGGCGGCGTCGTCCGGTGCCGTCGTCCGGGGCGGGCCGGCATGGCCCGCCGTCCGCGGGGCGCGTTCCGCGGGGCGGGGAGGAGCGGCGCGGGCCGTGCGGGCCCGGCGCCGGGGAGGGAGGCTTTCCATGGAGAAGCTGGAGATCGTCGACCGTCTGCGCGGCGCGGTGCGGGAGCGCGGGCGCGCCGAGCTCGTGATCGTCACGGGGACGCAGGGGTCGAGCCCGCGCTCGGCGGGGGCCTGGATGGCGGCGCTCCCCGACGGCGCGTTCGCCGGCACGGTGGGCGGCGGCAAGGTGGAGGGGCTCGCCCAGCGCGAGGCCGCGGAGCTGCTGTCGAGCCGGTGCAGCCGCGCGGTGCGCTACACCATGGGCGGGCCGTCGAGCGATACCGGGATGATCTGCGGCGGCTCCATCGACCTGCTCTACCTCTATATGGATGCGACATCGCTTCCCGTGCTCGACGAGGCGGGGGAGGTCCTGCGCACGCGCGGCGAGGGCGCGCTGGTCGTGGACGCCTCCCCGCTCGGCGAGCCCGCGCCCGACGCGCCCGCGCACGGCGCCGGGAGCGCCCGCACCTGCACGGGGCCGCTCGGCATCCGGATCGAGCGCCCCGTCGGCCCGGGGGCGCCCGTCGCCGGCATGGCGGGGGGCGTCTACGTCGAGCCGCTGTGCCCCGAGGGGCTCGCCTACATCTTCGGCTGCGGGCACGTGGGCCGCGCGCTCGCCTCCGCGCTCTTCGCGGCGGGCTTCGCGGTCGTCGCCTGCGACGACCGGCCCGAGATGCTGGCCCCCGAGCTCGTGCCCCATGCCGCGGACCGTCGGCTCGTCGACTACGCGGACCTCGCCGCGACCTGCCCCATCGGCCCACGCGACCTCGTGGTCTCGGCGACCGCCGGCCACGCCTCCGATTACGAGGTCGTGTCCCAGGCGATGGCCGCGCACCCCTCGTACCTGGGCTGCCTCGGCAGCAGGCGCAAGACGGCCTTCGTGCGCGCCCGCCTGGGGGAAGACGGCTTCCCGCCCGAGGAGGTCGAGCGGCTCCACATGCCCGTCGGCCTCCCCATCCATGCCGAGACGCCGGAGGAGATCGCCGTCAGCATCGCCGCCGAGATGATCGCGCATCGCAGGACCGTCATCGTCCCGCGTCCGCATTAGGGGGACGCCGATCGATCCGCGTCCCGCCGCGGCGGCGCCCGGCGCGAGCGCGGCCGGCCGGCGTCTCCCTCGGTCGAGGCGGGGCGCATCCCGCCGCGTGCGATCGCGCGTCGGATGGGGAGGGGCGCGCCGGGGCATGCCCGGAGCGGTATCATCGGTGCGACGAGTCCCCTGCGCCCGCCGCCCCGCGGACGCGTTCGAAAGGATGCGCATGACCTACGACTTCACCACGATCATCGAGCGGCACGGGCAGGACGCCCTGGCCGTGGACGGGCTCGGCTCCGGAGCGGCGCCCGAGGCGCCCGAGGCGGGCTTCGACTTCATCCCCATGTGGGTCGCCGACATGAACTTCCCGGTGGTCCCTGCCATCCAGGAGGCCGTCATCGAGCGCGTCAGGCAGCCGCACTTCGGGTACTTCGCACCCCGCGAGGAGTATTTCGCCAAGATCGTCGAGTGGCAGAGCCTTCGCAACGGCGTCGAGGACCTCGAGCCCAAGCACATCGGCTACGAGAACGGCGTGCTGGGCGGTGTCATCTCCGCGCTCAAGGCCTTCGCGGCGCCCGGCGACGAGGTGCTCGTCCACAGCCCCACCTACATCGGCTTCACCAACGCGCTCGCCAACGCGGGGTTCCGCATCGTCCACTCGCCGCTCAGGCTCGATGGCGGCGGCGTCTGGCGCATGGACTTCGACGACATGGAGCGGGTGCTGTCCGAGTGCTCCGTCCACGCCGCCATCTTCTGCTCGCCGCATAACCCCACGGGCCGCGTGTGGGAGCGCGACGAGGTCGAGCGCGCCATGGAGATCTATCGGAGGCACGACTGCGTGGTGATCTCCGACGAGATCTGGTCCGACATCATCCTGCCCGGTCACCGGCACGTCCCGACCCAGTCCGTCTCCGAGGACGCGCGCATGCGCACCGTCGCGCTCTACGCGCCCTCCAAGACCTTCAACCTGGCGGGGCTCGTGGGCGGCTACCGCATCGTCTACAACGGGTACCTGCGCGACCGCATCGCGGCCCAAGCGTCGAAATCCCATTACAACGCGATGAACGTCCTGTCCATGCACGCCCTCATGGGCGCCTACGGCGCCGAGGGGCGGGCGTGGCTGGACGAGCTGCGCGAGGTCATCGCGGGCAACGTCGACTTCGCGTGCCGCTACATCGCCGAGCGCTTCGATGGCGTCGCGCTCTCCAGGCCCGAGGGCACCTACATGCTCTTCCTGGACTGCACCGCGTGGTGCGCGGCCCGAGGCGCGAGCCTGGACGACCTGCTGCGCGCCGGCTGGCGCGTGGGCGTGGGCTGGCAGGACGGGCGGCCCTTCCACGGGCCGTGCCACATCCGCATGAACCTGGCGCTGCCGCTCTCGCGCGTGCGGGAGGCCTTGGAGCGCCTGGACCGGTACGTGTTCAACGCGTAGGGCGCGCAGGCGCGCGAAGCCCCGCGCCGCACGGGCCCGCGCGCGGCCGCGAAATGTGGATTTCCGCCGTACGTGAGCTTTTCGTGACATCGCGGACGGCATGCGCGTATCATACCGACTCGTATTGCCCGGCTCCTGCCGGTGCATCGTCGTGCCGGTCAGCCATACCCGGTGCGGTCGCGGCAGGAGGCACGAGGACAGCGAAGCGCGAGGCCGCGCATACCGGCCGTCAAGCGCAAAGCCACGCCCCGTGCGTAAAACCCCAAGAAGGAGTGAACATGGCAGAGGAGAAGTACGTCCCGCGCCTCAAGACGAAGTACGTCAACGAGGTCAAGCAGCAGATGCAGGACAAGTTCAACTACAAGAACGTCATGATGATCCCGAAGATCGAGAAGATCGTCGTGAACATGGGCGTCGGCGAGGCCGCGACCGATTCCAAGGCCATCGAGGGCGCCGTCCGCGACCTGCGCACCATCACCGGCCAGCAGCCGATGGTCACCCGTGCCCGCAAGTCCATCGCCTCCTTCCACCTGCGCGCCGGCATGCCGATCGGCGCCAAGGTCACCCTGCGCGGCGACCGCATGTGGGAGTTCTTCGACCGCCTGACCTCCGTGGCGATCCCCCGTATCCGCGACTTCCGCGGCATCTCCCCCAAGAGCTTCGACGGCCGCGGCAACTTCTCCATGGGCGTCACCGAGCAGCTCATCTTCCCGGAGATCGACTTCGACTCCGTCGACCGCACCCGCGGTATGGACATCACCATCGTGACCACCGCCAACACCGATGAGGAGGCCCGCGCGCTTCTCGACGCGTTCGGCTTCCCGTTCAAGAAATAGGTTCATCTGCTCCGGCTCCGGGCGGCGCGCAGACGGCGCGCCGCCCGTCCGGTGCTCTGATACAGCAATGTGAGGAGGAAATAAGTGGCTAAGACATCGATGATCGTCAAGTGCAACCGCAAGCAGAAGTTCTCCACGCGCGAGTACACCCGCTGCCAGCGCTGCGGCCGTCCGCATTCGGTCTACCGCAAGTTCGGGCTGTGCCGTGTCTGCTTCCGCGAGCTTGCGCTCAAGGGCGAACTTCCCGGCATCAAGAAGGCCAGCTGGTAAGTCACTGCCAGCGCGCGCGGAGCCGCGCTCCGCGTCGCACGGAAGATCGTGCCAGGTTAGGCTCGTCCGCTACGGGTGGATGAGAACCGGTGGCACAGGTTCATCAAGAACGAAGGAGAATCTGCATGAACGTCACTGACCCGATCGCAGATATGCTTACGCGCATTCGCAACGCGAACTCTGCGAACAAGGCCGAGGTCTCCATGCCGAGCAGCAAGAAGCTCGTGGAGATCGCGCGCGTCATCTACGAGGAGGGCTACATCTCCGGCTACACGGTCGAGGACACCGAGCCGCAGAAGACCCTCCACATCACCCTCAAGTACGGTCCCAAGAAGCAGAAGGTCATCAACGGCATCAAGCGCATCTCCAAGCCGGGTCTGCGCAAGTACGCCGGCGTCGCCGACCTGCCCCGCGTCCGCGGCGGCCTCGGCACCGCGATCATCTCCACCAGCCGCGGCGTCATGACCGACCGCGACGCCCGCGCCACGGGTGTCGGCGGCGAGGTCATCGCCTTCGTCTGGTAACGGGTTCGGCTGGTAGAAGGAAAGGATATTCCCGTGTCTCGTATCGGTAACAAGCCTGTCCAGATTCCCGCCGGAGTCGATGTGGCAGTCAACGGCACCCATGTGACCGTCAAGGGCCCCAAGGGCACCCTTGAGAACGATTTCTACAGCAAGCTCACCATCAGCGTCGAGGACAACGTGCTGACCGTCTCCCGTCCGGACGACGAGCGCGAGACCCGCGCCATGCACGGCCTCACCCGCGCGCTGATCCACAACATGGTCGTGGGCGTCTCCGAGGGCTTCAGCAAGTCCCTCGAGCTCGCGGGCGTCGGCTACCGTGTCGCGCTCAAGGGCAGCACCCTCGATCTGTCCCTGGGTTACTCCCACCCCGTGACCTACGATGCCCCCGAGGGCATCACCTTCGAGGTGCCCGACAACACGCACATCAACGTGAAGGGCATCAGCAAGCAGCAGGTCGGCCAGGTCGCGGCCGAGATCCGCTCCAAGCGTCCGCCCGAGCCCTACAAGGGCAAGGGCATCCACTACGTGGGTGAGCACATCCGCCGCAAGCTCGGTAAGGCCGCCAAGTAACGGTAGCCGCCGTCACGCTGTAAGACCGGTACCCCGTCAGGTGCCGGCACATCTCATCGAAGGAGTTTCGCTATGGATAAGCAGAAGGCGAAGAGGGAAGGCCTCAAGCGTCGCCAGCGTCGCGTCCGCGGCAAGATCTTCGGCACCCCGGAGCGCCCGCGCCTGCGCGTCACCCGTACCAACGCCAACATCTACGCTCAGATCGTCGACGACACCAAGGGCCACACCCTGGTCTCCGCCTCGACGCTCGAGAAGGAGTTCGAGGGTATGACCACCTCGAACAAGGAGGCTGCCGAGAAGGTCGGCGAGATCGTGGGCAAGCGCGCCCTCGAGGCCGGCATCGACGCCGTCACCTTCGACCGCGGCGGCCGCATCTATCACGGCCGCGTCAAGGCCCTCGCCGATGGCGCCCGCGCCGCCGGCCTGAAGTTCTAGGAGGTATGTAGCTATGGCTCGTAATCAAAAGCAGCAGCGCGAGGCCTCCGAGTTCGAGGAGCGCGTCGTCTTCATCAACCGTGTTTCCAAGACCGTCAAGGGCGGTCGCCGCATGTCCCTCGTGGCCCTCGTGGTCGTGGGTGACGGCAAGGGCAACGTGGGCCTCGGCATGGGCAAGTCCGCCGAGGTGCCCCTGGCCATCTCCAAGGCCTCGCTCGACGCCAAGAAGAACATGTTCCACGTCCCGGTCACCGAGGACGGCACCATCCCCCATGATGTCATCGGCCACTTCGGCGCCGGTCGCATCATCATCAAGCCCGCTGTCGAGGGTACCGGCGTCATCGCCGGCGGCGCGGTCCGCCCGCTGTTCGAGCTTGCCGGCATCAAGAACGTGCTGGCCAAGTCCCTGGGCACCGACAACGGCCTGAACATCATCAAGGCTGCTGCCGAGGGCCTCAAGGAGCTCTCCAGCCCCGAGGACGTCGCCGCCCGCCGCGGTCTCACCGTCTCCGAGATGTTCGTCGGGAAGGAGAAGTAGGCATGGCTAAGACCATCAAGATCCAGCAGGTCCGCAGCATCAACGGCTGCAAGGAGGACCAGAAGAGGACCGTGCGCGCCCTCGGCCTCCATCGTATCCGCGAGGTCCGCGAGATCGCCGACAACGAGAGCGTCCGCGGCATGATCTTCAAGGTCAAGCACCTTGTCGAGATTGTAGAGGAGTAGCAATGCAGCTTCACGATCTTAAGCCCAACGCGGGCTCCACGCATAAGCGCAAGCGCGTCGGCCGCGGCAACTCGTCCGGCCAGGGCACCTATGCGGGCCGCGGCCAGAACGGCCAGGGCTCCCGCTCCGGCGGCACCAAGGGCGCCGGCTTCGAGGGCGGCCAGACCCCGCTCGCGATGCGCCTGCCCAAGCTCCCCGGCTTCCGCAACCCCCGCCGCATCGAGTTCACACCCGTGAACCTCTCCACCCTCGAGCTCAAGTTCGAGGACGGCGCCGTGGTGGACGGCGCGGCCCTCAAGGCCGCCGGCATCATCAAGAAGGAGTTCGAGCCCGTCAAGGTCCTCGGCGACGGCGAGCTCACCAAGAAGCTCACGGTCAAGGTCGATAAGGCTTCGGCTTCCGCCAAGGCCAAGATCGAGGCCGCCGGCGGAAAGGTCGAGCTGCCGTGCTAACTGGTCTTCAAAACGCATTCCGTATCAAGGAGCTGCGCGGGAAGATCATGTTCACCATCGCCATGCTCGTGCTGTACCGTATCGGTGCGCACGTGCCCGTGCCCGGCATCCCCTTCCAGGGGATGACGGGCCTTTTCGCATCCGCCAACGATTCCATCGCCGGCGGTGCGATGGCCCTGCTGAATCTGTTCTCCGGCGGCGCCCTGTCCTACGTCTCGGTGTTCTCCCTGGGCATCATGCCCTACATCACGAGCTCCATCATCATGCAGATGCTGCAGAGCGTCGTGCCGAGCCTGCATGAGCTCGCGCGCGAGGGCGAGGTCGGCCAGACCAAGATCACCCAGTACTCGCGCTACCTCACGCTCGCGCTCGCGCTCCTGAACGCCGTGGGCTACCTCTTCCTGTTCAAGAGCTTCGGCATCCAGTTCAACGGCGCGGACGCCCCCGAGGTCATCTTCGACATCATGGTCGTCGGCACCCTCGTGGCCGGCGCCATGCTGATCATGTGGATCGGCGAGCTCATCACCCAGCGCGGCATCGGCAACGGCATGAGCCTGATCATCTTCGCCAACATCATGGCCGGCCTCCCGCAGGCCATCTTCTCCTCCGTCAGCGACGGCGGCACGGCGAGCATCGTCCTCACCGCGGTGATCTTCGTGATCATCCTGTGCGTGATCCCGCTCATCGTCTTCATCGAGCGCGGCCAGCGCCGCATCCCGGTGCAGTACGCCAAGCGCGTGGTCGGTCGCCGCATCATGGGCGGTCAGTCCACGTACCTGCCCATCAAGGTGAACACCGCGGGCGTCATCCCCATCATCTTCGCCAGCGCGATCCTGTACCTGCCCGCACAGCTCGCCGTGTTCTTCCCCGGCGTGGGCTGGGTCCAGGCCTTCGCGGGCGCCCTGTCGAGCGGTTGGATCAACTGGATCCTGAACGTCGTGCTGATCGTCTTCTTCGCGTACTTCTACACCTCCATGGTCTTCAACCCCGAGGACACCGCGGAGAACCTGAAGAAGCAGGGCGGCTTCATCCCCGGCGTCCGCCCGGGCCGCGCCACCGCCGCCTACATCAAGAACGCACTCTCCAAGATCACGCTGCCCTCCGCCGTGTTCCTGGCCTTCATCGCCATCGTCCCGTCGATCGTGTTCTCGTTCACGGGCAACCAGCTGATCCAGGCCTTCGGCGGCACCTCCGTGCTGATCATGGTCGGCGTCGTCATGGACACCATCGCCAAGGTGGAGAGCCAGCTCAAGATGTACGATTACGACGGGTTCTTCAAGTAGGCCCCGTCGGGTAAGCACCGTCAAGCGCAAGAAAGGCAGGCAACCATGAACCTTGTTTTGCTGGGAGCCCCCGGTGCCGGTAAGGGCACCCTCGCCCAACAGCTCGTCGCCGAGTTCGGCGTCGCACACATCTCCACCGGCGACCTTCTGCGCGCCGCCGTCAAGGGCGGCACGGAGCTGGGCGTCCAGGCCAAGAAGTACATGGACGCCGGCGAGCTCGTCCCCGACCAGCTCGTCATCGACCTCGTGAAGGAGCGCCTCGCCGCCGACGACGCCCGGAAGGGCTTCATCCTCGACGGCTTCCCGCGCAACACCATGCAGGCCGTCACGCTCGACTCCGAGCTGTCCGGCCTCCATCGCGAGCTCGACTGCGCGCTTCTGGTCGACGTCGCATCCGACGTGATCATCGGCCGCCTCTCCGCGCGCCGCGCCTGCCGCGACTGCGGCTACACCGGCACCGCCGCGGACGAGACCTGCCCCAAGTGCGGTGGCGAGATGTACCAGCGCGACGACGACAAGCCCGAGACGATCGCCAACCGCCTCGACGTCTACGAGAAGAACACCGCCCCGCTCGTGGAGTACTACCGCGGCCAGGGCAAGCTCAAGATCGTCGACGGCACCGGCGCCATCGACGACGTCTACGCGCGTGCGAAGGAAGTCCTCGGTCTATGATCAAGATCAAGTCCTCGGCTGAGATCGAGCAGATGAAGAAGGCCGGGGCGCTGTCCAAGATGGCGCTCCGGCGCGTCGGCGCCATGGTCCGCCCCGGCGTCTCCACCTTCGAGCTCGACCAGCTCGCCGAGCAGATCATCCGCATGCACGGGGGCACGCCCGCCTTCAAGGGCTACGGCGGGTTCCCCGGGACCATCTGCGCCTCCGTGAACGACCAGGTCGTCCACGGCATCCCCAACCCCGACGTCATCCTGCGCGACGGCGACATCATCTCCGTCGACACCGGCGCCATCGTGGACGGCTGGGTGGGGGACAACGCGTGGACCTTCTACTGCGGCAACCCCTCCGATGAGGTCAAGGCCCTGTGCGAGGTCACGCGCGACTGCCTCAAGGCGGGTATCGAGCAGGCCGTGCCGGGCAACCACATCGGCGACATCGGTCACGCGGTGCAGACGCTCGCCGAGAGCCATGGCTACGGCGTGCTGCGCGACTACGTCGGCCACGGCGTGGGCCGCGTGATGCACGAGGACCCCAACGTGCCGAACTACGGCAAGAAGGGGAGGGGCGTGCGCCTCGCCGCCGGCATGGTCATCGCGATCGAGCCGATGATCACCCTCGGCACGAACCACGTGACCACCGGCGCCGACGGCTGGGTCGTGACCACCAACGACCACCTCGCCGCAGCCCACTACGAGAACACCATCGCCATCACCGACGACGGCCCGGTCATCCTGACCGTCGACGAGCGCGGCCCCTGGTGCTCCATGCAGGGCGGCCAGCTCTAGGAGCGGACCCTGGGAAATCGGGGGCACCGGGAACCTGGGGGCGGGCCGGGAAAATGGGGACAGGCACTTTTTTCCCAGCCGTTGGGAAAAAAGTGCCTGTCCCCATTTTCCCGGCCCGCCCGCTATGTTTCCATCAGGTCCGCTGCGCCATTCGAATGTGGAGCCTTTACGGAAAGGTCCCGGGCACCGTATTCTTTGCTAATATTCTCTACTGCTGTCGTTTTCTAGAGAAAGATGATTGCTTTGAAGAAGGAAGATGCTATCGAACTCGAGGGCAAGGTAACCGAGCCGCTGCCCAACGCCATGTTCCGCGTCGAGCTCGAGAACGGTCATTCGGTCCTCTGCTCCATCTCGGGCAAGATCCGCATGAACTACATCCGCATTCTCCCGGGTGACAAGGTCGTCGTGGAGCTCTCCCCGTACGATCTCACCCGCGGTCGCATCACCTATCGCTACAAGTAGCGACGGCGACATAGCGCATCCCGACGATCGCGAGGACCGCTCAGCCTCACGGTCGTCTTGGCATGCGGGCCAGCCATCAGTTGTTCACGCCTGCGGCTGGGCGAGTAGATAGATCATTCCACCATTTTGTAGTTTGAGCACTACCGAGAGGAAGAACGATGAAGGTACGTCCTTCGGTCAAGAAGATGTGCGATAAGTGCAAGATCATCCGGCGCCACGGCAAGGTCCTCGTCATCTGCGAGAACCCCCGTCACAAGCAGCGTCAGGGCTAAGAGAGGAGACCAACGTTGGCCCGTATCAATGGTGTCGACCTTCCGCGCGAGAAGCGCGTTGAGATCGGTCTGACCTACATCTACGGCATCGGCCGCACCACCGCCACCAAGATCTGCAACGACTGCGGTATCAACGTCGATACCCGCGTCCGCGACCTCACCGAGGAAGAGGTCGACAAGATCCGCAAGTACATCGACCAGAACCACATCATGGTCGAGGGTGACCTCCGCCGTGAGCGCAACCAGAACGTCAAGCGCCTCATGGACATCGGCTGCAACCGCGGCCTGCGTCACCGCAAGGGCCTCCCTGTCCGCGGCCAGCGCACCCACACCAACGCCCGTACCCGCAAGGGTCCGAAGCGTCAGATCGGTGCCAAGAAGAAGAAATAAGGGAGACTGACTACCTATGGCTACTGCTAAGAACAAGCGCGGCCAGGCTGCTCGCATCAAGCGCTCCGACCGCAAGAACATCTCCGTGGGTCAGGCCCACATCCGCTCGACCTTCAACAACACGATCGTGTCGATCACCGACGCCCAGGGCAACGTCATCGCCTGGAAGTCCGCCGGCACCGTCGGCTTCAAGGGCTCCCGCAAGTCCACGCCGTTCGCCGCGCAGATGGCCGCCGAGGCCTGCGCCAAGATCGCCATGGAGCACGGCATGCACAAGGTCGCCGTCTTCGTGAAGGGCCCCGGCTCCGGTCGCGAGACCGCCATCCGCTCCCTCCAGGCCGCCGGCCTCGAGGTCTCGAGCATCCAGGACAAGACCCCCATCCCGCACAACGGCTGCCGCCCCAAGAAGCGTCGCCGCGTGTAACTCGAAAGGATCGATAAACTATGGCAATCGATAGGACTCCGGTTCTCAAGCGCTGCCGTCAGCTCGGGATCGATCCCGCTGAGCTCGGCTACAGCGGCAAGGAATCCAAGCGTCAGCCCAAGCGTCGCCGCAAGGAATCCGAGTACGGCATGCAGCTGCGCGAGAAGCAGAAGGTCAAGTTCATCTACGGCGTGCTCGAGAAGCAGTTCCACACCTACTTCGTCCGCGCCCGCAAGATGCCCGGCGTCACCGGCGAGAACCTCATGAAGCTGCTCGAGTGCCGTCTCGATAACGTCGTGTTCCGCCTCGGCTTCGCCCGCACCCGCAAGGAGGCCCGTCAGACCGTGCGCCACGGCCACTTCACCGTGAACGGCCGCCGCGTCGACATCCCCTCCTACCAGGTCAAGCCCGGCGACGTCGTCGCCGTCGGCGAGAAGTTCCGCGACCTCCTTCCCATCAAGGAGGCCCTCATCTCCTCCGAGCGCTTCGAGGTCCCCGGTTGGCTCGAGGTCGATATCGAGAAGCTGTCCGGCAACGTGCTGTCCATCCCGGCGCGCGAGCAGATCAGCGGCGATATCAACGAGCAGCTCATCGTCGAGCTCTACTCTAAGTAGTCCATCCGGACTGCTGAGGCTGGAGGTAATACATGTCAGAATTCATTAGGCCTCAGGTTCAGGTCGAGGAGATCAACGAGACGTCCGCCCGCGTGTCCGTCGAGCCGCTCGAGCGCGGCTACGGCGACACACTGGGCAACTCGCTCCGCCGCGTGCTGCTGTCCTCCCTCGAGGGCGCCGCGGTGGAGGCCATCCAGATCGATGGCGCCCAGCACGAGTTCATGACCATCCCGAACATGGTCGAGGATGTCACGGACATCGTCCTGAACGTCAAGGGCCTGGTGTTCCGTTCGCTCGGCACGACCGACGAGGGCACCGCGACCATCTCGGTCGACGGTCCCTGCGAGGTCACCGGTGCGGACTTCTTCATCCCTTCGGAGTTCGAGCTCGTCAATCCCGACCAGCATATCGCCACCCTCAACGAGGGCGGTCACCTCACCATGAGCATGCGCATCGGCTACGGCCGCGGCTACGTGTCCTACGAGGGCAACAAGCGCGACAACGACCCGATCGGCGTCATCTGCGTCGACTCGCTCTACTCGCCGGTCCGCCGCTGCGCCAAGCTCGTCGAGGCGTGCCGCGTCGGTCAGCACACCGACTACGACCGCCTCGTGCTGGAGATCGAGACCAACGGCGCCATCACCCCGCGTGAGGCCGTCGTCTCGGCTGCGAACATCATCAACCAGCACATGGCCGCCTTCATGAACCTCGCCGACGCCCCCGAGGCGGAGGAGGAGGTCTCGATCTTCGCACCCGAGACCACCAGCGACAACGCTGAGCTCGACAAGCAGATCGAGGATCTCGACCTCTCCGTGCGCTCCTACAACTGCCTGAAGCGCGCGAGCATCCATTCGGTGCGCCAGCTCGTCGAGTTCTCTGAGAACGACCTGCTCAACATCCGCAACTTCGGCGTCAAGTCGATCGAGGAAGTCAAGGACAAGCTTGAGTCCATGGGGCTGAGCCTCAAGGCGTAAGCGCCCTGTGTTATAGAGGAGACTAACCAATGCGTCACAACAGGAAGAAGGGCCTGAAGCTCGGCACCGACGCGAGCCACACCAAGGCCATGAAGAAGAGCCTGGCCCAGGCGCTCTTCACCAACGACCGCATCAAGACCACCATCACCCGCGCCAAGGCGCTGCGCAGCTACGCCGAGCCCATCATCACCTGGGCCAAGAAGGGCGACCTGCACTCCCGCCGCCTGGCCATCGCCAAGCTCGGCGACAAGGACCTGGTGAAGGAGATCTTCGACAAGGCCGCTCAGGGCATGTGGGCCGACCGCAACGGCGGTTACACCCGCATCATGAAGCTCGGCACCCGTAAGGGCGACAACGCCGAGATGGTCATCATCGAGCTCGTCACCGAGCCCGTCGTCAAGAAGGCCGCCGCTCCCGCGAAGGCCTCCGCTCCGAAGAAGGCCCCCAAGAAGGTCGAGGAGGCTCCCGTCGAGGAGGCCGCGACCGAGGAGGCTCCCGCCGAGGAGACCGAGGCTTCGGCCGAGTAACCTGGAACCGCCGGTTCATGGTATGCAAGGGCACGTCGCGAGGCGTGCCCTTTTTGGTACCGGGAGACGAGAGGGGATGTGCGAATGATCGAGGTGAGCGCCGCGCGCGTGCGCTACCGGGACGGGGAGCCGGCGGCGCTCGACGGCATCGACCTGCGCATCGAGCGCGGCTCCGTGGTCGCGCTCGTGGGCTCCAACGGATCGGGCAAGTCCACGCTCGCGCAGCTGCTGTGCGGCATGCGCCTCGCGGACGAGGGCAACTGCACCGTCGACGGCATCGACCCCGCCCGGGGCGCCGACGACCGGCGGGAGGTCCGCCGGGCGGTCGGCCTGGTCCGCCAGCACCCCAGCGACCAGATCGTCTCCACCGTCGTGGCCGACGAGGTCGCCTTCGGTCCCCGCAACCTCGGTCTCGGACCGGACGAGGTCGCGCGCCGCGTGGAGGCCGCCCTCGGCGCGGTGGGGCTCGACGGTTTCATCGACCGCGACACGGGGGCGCTCTCCGGCGGCGAGCAGCAGCTGCTCGCGCTCGCCGGCGTCCTGGCGATGGAACCCTCCTACCTCGTGCTCGACGAGGCGTCCTCCATGCTGGACTCGACCGCCCGCCCGGCGTTCCGCGCCCTCGTGCGCTCGCTCGCCGCGAAGCGCGGCGTCGGCGTGATCCAGGTGACCCACGACCCGGTGGAGGTTCTCGGCTCGGATCGCGCGGTGGTGCTCGATGGCGGACGCGTCGTCTTCGACGGCGAGCCGGCCGCGCTGCTGTCCGAGCGGTCCGGGCTGTGGGACCGCACGGTGGTCCGCGGCCCTCTTGTCGAGGCCCTGAGGGCCGTCCACGGCCTCGGATGCGCCCCGTCGGCGTGCTGCGACCCGGAGCTCGCCGTGGAGCGCCTCATCGCGTCCTACGGGCGCGGCGAGGTGGCGCGCGAGGAGGTCGGGCGCGTGCGCCGGCTGCTGGGCGGGGGAGCACGGGACGGGGCGGGGCGCGGTGACGCGGGGCGTACCCCGAAGGCGCCCTGCGTCCGCCTGCGCGGCGTCTCGTTCTCCTACGGGGACGGCGCCCGGGCGCTCGACGCGGTCGATCTCGAGGTCGCGGCGGGCGAGGTCCTGCTCGTGGCCGGGCGGTCCGGTTCGGGCAAGTCGACGCTCGCCTGCGTCGCCTCCGGTCTTCTGCCCGCGGACGCGGGGGAGGTCCTGGTCGGCGGCCGGGCGCCCCGCGTCGGGGAGGTCGGCGTGGCCTTCCAGCGCCCCGAGGACCAGCTGTTCTGCGAGAGCGTCCGCGACGAGCTCGCCTTCGCCCCGCGCAACCTCGGATGCGACCCCGACGAGACCTCCCGTCGCGTCGAGCGGGCCTGCGCGCTGGCGGGGATCGGCCCCGAGCTTCTGGATCGCTATCCCTTCGACCTGTCGGGCGGGCAGGCGCGCCGCGTCGCGGTGGCCTCGGTCGTGGCGCTCGGCGCGGCGGCCTACCTGCTCGACGAGCCGACCGCCGGCCTCGATGCGGCGGGCAGGGGAGCGCTCCACGCGCTCGCGCGCGACCTCGCCCGCAGCGGGGCGGCCGTCGCCGTGATCAGCCACGACCTCGAGGAGTGGCTGGGCGAGGCGGACCGCGCGGTGCTCATGGGGTCCGGCCGCATCGTCTGGGAGGGGGCTCCCGAAGACCTCGTGCGGAGCCCTGGGGCCTTCGAGGCCGCCGGCATGCGCCCGCCCCTGTCGATCGAGCTCGCCGCGCGCCTCGGGCGCGCGCTGGAAGGGGGTGCCCGATGAGGATCTCGTCACCGCTCGGGTCGTTCGTGGCCCGCGACACGCCCGCCGCCCGGGTCGACGCCCGCGTGAAGATCGTCCTGCTGCTCGCCGCGACCGTGTCGGCGTTCGCCACGGGGGCCTCGCCCGCTCTCGCGCTCTGGGCGGTGCTCCTCGTCGCGAGCTGGGGCCTGGCGCGCATGGACCCGCGGTCCTTCCTGGGCGCGCTCGCCCCGGTCGCCGTCATCCTGGCGTTCACCTTCGCCGCCAACGCGCTCGCCCTGGACGGCCACGGCGACATCGCGCTGGCGGGCCCCGTCGGCATCGACACCGCCGGCGCGCTGCGGGGCCTGTCCGCCGTGTTCCGGGTCGCGGTCCTGCTCGGCCTGGCGCTCGCCGTCTCCGCCTCGACCACCCCGCCGCAGCTCGCGGACGCCTGCACCCGGCTGATGTCCCCGCTGCGCCGCGTCGGCGTCCCGGTGGCGGAGATCGGCCTCATGCTCTCGCTCGCCCTGCGGTTCATCCCCATCGTGTCGGAGGAGTTCGACCGCATCAGGCTCGCCCAGCGGTCGCGCGGGGTGGACTTCGACCGCGGCGGCGTCGTCGCCCGCGTGAGGGCGTGGGCGTCCGTCCTCACGCCGCTCGTGGTGAGCCTGTTCCGGCGCGCCGACCGCCTGGGGGAGTCCATGGCCGCGCGGTGTTATGCTGACGGGGCGCCGGCCGCGGAGCGCGCTCCGCTGCCGGCCCGGGACCGCGTCGTGCTCGCCGCGGGGCTGGCGGTGTGCCTGGCGATCCCGACCGCGGCCGCCTGCATCTGACCGATCGACCGAGAGACCGAGGAGCTTCCATGACAGAGGGCCTGCAAGCCGAGGAGGGGCGCCCGTGCGGCGCGACGCCGCCCGAGGGGGGCGCGGGACCGCGCGGGGCCGACGGCGGCACGATCGTGCTGCGGCTCGGCTATGACGGGACGGCGTACTCGGGGTTCGCCGAGCAGCCCGACGGGAGGATCGCGACCGTGGCGGGGGAGCTCCGCCGCGCGCTCGAGACCTTTCTGCGCCGCGAGGTCGACATCACCTGCGCGGGGCGCACCGACGCGGGGGTCCACGCCGTCGCGCAGTACGTGAGCTTCCCGGTGAGCGCCGAGGAGCTCGGGATCGGCGAGCGACGCCTCATGCGCGCCTTCGCGGCGCTGCTCCCGCACGATATCGCCGTCAGCGCGGTCCTGCGCGCCGATCCGGGGTTCTCCGCCCGGTTCGACGCGCGCTCGCGCACCTACACCTACCGCATCGCGACGGGCGACGCGCCGCCGCTGCTCACCCGTTCGGTCACCTGGTGGCACCGCGGCGCGCTCGATGTGGGCGCCATGGAGGACGCCGCCGCGCGCATCCTGGGGGAGCGCGACTTCAAGAGCTTCTGCAAGACCTCCTCGGCGGTCGGCAAGCCCACCTGCCGCAACGTGATGAGCGCCGACTTCCGCACCGAGCGCAACCTGGGGGAGGAGTGCCTGGCCTTCACCATCCGCGGCAACGCCTTCCTCCATTCCATGGTGCGCACGATCGTCGGCACGCTCGTCGAGATCGGCGGCGGCCGGCGCGACCCCGCTTGGATGGACGAGGTGCTCGCCGCCCGGGACCGCGCCGCCGCGGGCCCCACCGCACCCGCCTGCGGCCTGTGCTTCATGGGCGTCGAGTACGACGAGGGGGCGCTCCGGCCGCTGTAACATGTGATTCATCTGAACGCGCCGCCGCGCGGGCCGCTTTGGCAACCTGCGCCGATGGGCGGGTGGTACCATGGGCACGTTGGAGATTCCTTCGGGAGGCTGACGTGGCCCATCGAGCAGCAAAGCGACCGCGCGTGTCTTTGATTCTCGCCGTCCGCGACGGCGCGGGCCATCTTGTGCGCACGGTCGAGAGCGTGCTCAACCAGTCCTTCGCCGACCTCCAGCTCGTCGTGGCGGACTGCGCGTCCACCGACCGCACCGCCTCCATACTCGAAAGCTTCCATGACCGCGATATCCGCGTCGAGCTCGTCCGCATGGACGGGACGGACCGCGCGCCGGCGCTCAGGGCGGCGCTCGACGCCGCACGGGGCTCGGGCGTGGTCTTCATGGGCCAGGACGACTGGCTCGCCCCCGGTTTCCTCGAGCAGCTGGTCTCCTTCGCCGACGACGGGCGTCTCGCGTGCGCGTTCCCCGTGCGCTGCGAGGACGCCTGGGACAAGCGGGGCGAGGCGTGCGCCACGCGCCGCCGCCAGGCGCCCACCTCCGTGCTGGAGGGCCGTCCGGCGGTCCGCCGCGGCGTCCCCGACCTCTACGAGCGCGGTATCGTCGCGGGCGCGGCGGGCGTGCTGCTCGACCGCGGCCTCGTGCTCGAGCGCCGGGCGGCCCTCGACGCCGATGAAAGCGGCCTCGCACTCGTCGCCTCCTGC
Organism: Candidatus Collinsella stercoripullorum; assembly: GCF_027669965.1. Classification (NCBI taxonomy): domain Bacteria; kingdom Bacillati; phylum Actinomycetota; class Coriobacteriia; order Coriobacteriales; family Coriobacteriaceae; genus Collinsella; species Candidatus Collinsella stercoripullorum. The sequence continues at coordinate 20,171 of NZ_JAQECM010000030.1, forward strand.
CTCGAGGATGCGGAGCGGGTCGGGGTGTGCGAGGGGGCCTGCTACCATGCGGTCACCTTCGGTGTGGGCGGCGCCCGCCCCTTCGACCCGGGGTTCGCGGCGCGCTGCGCCCGCGAGCACGGCATCATGATGGGGCTTCTGGACCGCTGGGGCCTCCGCCACGACCCCGCCGCCGCGGGCCCCGTCCACCGCAGGCACGTCCGCCGACTCATCGAGTGCATCGACAACGCGAGCGTGGGATCGAGCGCCATCTCGTCGATCGAGCGCATGGAGCGCGTGCAGGACATCATCGACGCCGAGGACGCTCAGGCGTCGCTCGCCGCCGTGGCCCCCGCCGCCCGCGAGTTCGGCATCATGTACAAGCCCATGGCGCAGCGCAACGCGTCCGGCTGCTGCATGGGTTCGCGCCTGCGCGAGATCGCGCGCGTGTCGCACCTGCCCATCGGCCCCATCCTGTAGGGCCGCGCCCGCCCGGCGCGCCGCCCCGGGCAGATATGCGCGTTCGCTTCGCTTTCCCGCTATCCTATGCAGCTAATAGGACTAAATCCGTCAGTTTATGGTGTTTTGAGTCATGCGTGTTAAATCGCACCGTGCCGTCGCGCTCGGACGCTCCATACGGATAAAGTACGTACGCAGATATGAGACGAGAGCATGGGAGGACGGACGAGCCATGGCCAAGAAGCGCAACGGACGACAGGACGCGATCCGCGAGATCGTTCGCAACAAGGACGTGCGCACCCAGCGCATGCTGGTCGAGGAGCTCAAGAAATGCGGCTTCGACTGCACCCAGGCGACGGTGTCGCGCGACATCGCCGACATGGGCCTGCGCAAGCTGCCCGAGGGCGTCTACGTGCTCGCCGAGGACCTGCATCTCCAGCGCATGACCTCCGAGCTCGTCGTGGACGTGACGCGCGCGGACAACCTTGTGCTCGTCAAGGCCCAGCCCGGCACCGCCTCGGGCATCGCCGCCGCGATCGACGCGGCGGAGCTCCCCGACGTGCTCGGCTCGCTCGCCGGCAACGACACCATCCTGGTCATCGCCCGCACGGCCGCCGACGGCGAGCGCCTCGAGGCCATGATCACCAAGCTGGGGAGCGTCCGCAAGTGAGCATCGCCCTTTTGCACGTCCTGCTGATCTCCCTCGTCCTGCTGCTCCCCATCGCGCTCGTCGCCCTGCTCGCCTGGTACTGCATCCGCCTGAGGGCCTGGCGCCGCTCCCGGTCCTAGTCCCGGGAGCCCGCGGGCATCTCCCGATCGCCCGGCCCTCCTATCTCAGGGCGAACCCGATCCCCGCCTATGAAAACGGCCCCCGATGCGTCGGGGGCCGTTTCGTTTCAGCCGGCTATGAGGTGAGCGGGGTGGGCTCCGGTTTCGGTTCGGGATTCGGCTTGGGGCCGGTGGGCTCGTTGCCCGAGCCGGAACCGGTGTTGCCGCCGGACCCGCCGTTCCCGCCCGAACCGGTGTTGCCGCCGGACCCGCCGTTCCCGCCCGAACCGGTGTTGCCGCCGGAACCGGTGTTGCCGCCCGAACCGGTGTTGCCGCCCGAACCGGTGTTGCCGCCCGAACCGGTGTTGCCGCCCGAACCGGTGTTGCCGCCCGAACCGGTGTTGCCGCCCGAACCGGTGTTGCCGCCCGAACCGGTGTTGCCGCCCGAACCGGTGTTGCCGCCCGAACCGGTGTTGCCGCCCGAACCGGTGTTGCCGCCCGAACCGGTGTTGCCGCCCGAACCGGTGTTGCCGCCCGAACCGGTGTTGCCGCCCGAACCGGTGTTGCCGCCCGAACCGGTGTTGCCGCCCGAACCGGTGTTGCCGCCCGAACCGGTGTTGCCGCCCGAACCGGTGTTGCCGCCCGAACCGGTGTTGCCGCCCGAACCGGTGTTGCCGCCCGAACCGGTGTTGCCGCCCGAACCGGTGTTGCCGCCCGAACCGGTGTTGCCGCCCGAACCGGTGTTGCCGCCCGAACCGGTGTTGCCGCCCGAACCGGTGTTGCCGCCCGAACCGGTGTTGCCGCCCGAACCGGTGTTGCCGCCCGAACCGGTGTTGCCGCCCGAACCGGTGTTGCCGCCCGAACCGGTGTTGCCGCCCGAACCGGTGTTGCCGCCCGAACCGGTGTTGCCGCCCGAACCGGTGTTGCCGCCGCCGGGCGTGGTGGGGGTGGTGCCGCTCGTGTTGCCGTTGCCGATGTCGGTCGATTCGGTGCCGTCGGTCTCCTCGGTCGTCTCCCCCCCCTCGGTCTCCTCCTCGGTCGCGTCGGAGGCGCCGAAGTTGCCGCCGACGAAGTCCCATTCGCTGCTCGGCTTGTAGGTGACCTGCTTATCGGTGGAGGGGAACTCCTCGCGCGGGGTGTCGGCGAGGACGGCGTTCATGAAGTCCTGGAAGATGGGCAGCACGGTGTCCTGGGTGTGCAGGTAGGGGATCGCCTCGTTGGTGAGGGAGCGGCCCACCCAGATGGAGACGGACAGCTGCGGGGTGTAGCCGCAGAACCACAGGTCGGTCGTGTCGCTCGCGCTGCCGCCGGTGCCGGTCTTGCCCGCGACGGGCTGGTTGATGTCGTAGGGGTATCCCGACGAGCCGGTGCCGCCGCTGCGCAGGACGGTCTCCAGCACGTTGTTGACCTCCTGGGCGACCTCCTCGGAGATGACCTTCTCGGGGGAGTCCGTGTGCTGGTAGAGCACCTCGCCGGAGCGGTTCGTGATCTGCGTGATCGCCACGGCGTCGCGGTGCTCGCCGCCGGCGGCGAAGGTGGCGAAGGCCTCCGACATCTCGAGGGTGGAGCAGCCCACGGCGCCGCCGGTCAGGGTGAGGGACGCGGCGCTCTGGTCCATCTGCGCGGCGTCGGTGTCGATGCCGAGGCGCTCGGCCATGTCGATGACCTTGTCGTTGCCGATGGCGAGCGCCACCTGCACGTACCCGGTATTCGACGAGCGCGCCGTGGCCTCCGCGAGCGACAGGGTGCCGTAGGAGTAGCCGCCGTAGTTCTGCAGCGTGTAGTCGTCGGTGATGGTGACGGGGGAGTTGCAGTTGATGTAGGTGTTGTACGGATCCATGCCGTCCTCGATGGCGGCGGCCAGCGTGACCGCCTTGAAGGACGAGCCGGTCGAGCGGCGCGAGGTGGCGTGGTTGATGTGCTCGTCGGTCGAGTAGTAGTCGCGTCCGCCGACCATCGCCAGGATGTAGCCGGTGTCGGGGTCGATCACCGTCATGCCGACGTCGAGCCCGTCGACGCCCAGGCCGTCCATCTGGCTGTAGGCCGCCTGCTCGGCCGCCGCCTGGATCGTGGGGTCGATCGTGGTCTGGATCGTGAGGCCGCCGGCGAACAGCACATCGGTGGAGAACTCGTCGGACAGCAGGTTCTTGACGTAGTCGACGAAGTAGGGGTAGGCGTAGGTGCCGTTCATGGGCTGCTCGGTCACGTTCAGCACGAGCTCCTCGGCGGAGGCGGCGTCGGCCTCCTCCTGGGAGATGACCCCGTTGCGCACCATGCGCGACAGGACGATGTTGCGGCGCTGCACCGCGAGGTCAGGGTTGACGGTGGGATCGTACTGGGAGGGCGCGTTGGGCAGGCCGACGAGCAGCGCGGCCTCGGCGAGGGTGAGGTCGGAGGCGTTCTTGGAGAAGTAGGTCTGCGCGGCGGCCTGGATGCCGTAGGCGCCGTAGCCGTAGTAGATGGTGTTGAGGTACATGGTGAGGATCTCCTCCTTGGAGAAGATCTTCTCCATCTGGATGGCGATCCACGCCTCGCGGACCTTGCGCTCGATGGTGTTGTCGAACTGCTCCTCCGACAGGATCGTGTTGCGCACGAGCTGCTGGGTGATGGTCGAGGCGCCCTCGGAGCCGCCGGTGAGCTGGACCACCACGGCGCGCATGATGCCGAGGATGTCGACGCCGTTATGCTGGTAGAAGCGCTCGTCCTCGGTGGAGACTGTGCCCTGGAGCACGTAGGGAGAGATCTGGTCGTAGGTGACGCTCTCGCGGTTCTGGACGTAGAGGCTGGCGATCTCGTTGCCGTTGGCGTCCAGGATGCTCGTGGGCTCGGAGACCATGTAGTTGTCCGCGTCCGTGTAGTCCGGGAGGTCGGACAGCCAGCGGTTGACGTTGCCGATCATCCCGATGCCGAAGGCGACGCAGAACAGCAGGAAGAACCCGAAGAACGACCCGATGACGATCGGGAGCATATGCGTCTTGGAGCGGTGGCGCGAGTGGCGCTCGCGAGGACCCATGGCAGACCTCCAACCGTATGCCCCGGCCGGCGCGGCGGGCGCGCGTGCCGGGACGTGACGTACATAGATGTTGTTACATTAGCGCAACATCTCGGCGCGCAGGCTCCGGTATGCTGTGCTGCGGGAAATTACAGACCGATTGCATAGCGCGGACTCCCGGTGCCCCGCCTCGGGCGCACCGGCCGCGACGGGAGGGGAGGGTCGATGAAGGCCCGGATACCCGAGCTGCTGGCGCCCGCCGGCTCGCTCGACGCGCTGCTCGCCGCGCTCGCGGCCGGGGCGGACGCCGTCTACACGGGGCTCGGCGCCCTGAACGCCCGCGCGGCCGCGTGCGACCTGACCGAGGCGGACCTCGCGCGCGCCTGCGCCCTCGCCCACGCCCGCGGCGCGCGCGTCTACGTCACCGAGAACGTCTACCTGCGCGAGGGGGAGGCCCCGCGCGCCCTCGCGCTCGCCCGGGCGGCCCGCGACGCCGGCGCGGACGCGCTCATCGTGGCGGACGCCGGCCTCGCCCGCCTCCTGCGCGAGGAGCTGCCCGACCTCGAGCTCCACCTCTCGACGCAGGCGGGCGTCATGTCCGCCCGCGCGGCGCTGCTGGCGGGCCCCGCGCGC
>NZ_JAQECM010000030.1:25011-25799 GCF_027669965.1 Candidatus Collinsella stercoripullorum
CGGGGCGGCCCGCGTCACCTGCGCCCGCGAGCTCTCGGTCGGCGCGCTCGAGGCCCTGTGCGCGTCCGGCGTCCCCGTCGAGGCCTTCTGCCACGGGGCGATCTGCGTGTCGTATTCGGGCGCCTGCGCCTTCTCCGCGCTGCGGCGGGGGCGCTCCGCGAACCGCGGCGCGTGCACCCAGCCCTGCCGGCTCCCGTACCGCCTCGAGCGGGACGGCGCCCCCGCGTCCGAGGCGGAGGCGCCGTCGGGCAGGCTGCTGTGCCCGCGGGACCTCCTGTCCCTGCGGCACCTTCCCGCGCTCGTGCGCGCCGGGGTGGCCGCCCTCAAGATCGAGGGGCGCATGAAGAACCCCGACTACGTCTGGAACGTCGTGGGCTGCTACCGCGCGGCGCTCGACGCGCTCGCGGAGGGGGGCTTGGACGGGGAGGCGGAGGAGGAGGTCGCCTTCCGCCTCGGCATGTCCTTCAACCGCGGTTTCACCGACGCCTACCTGCGCGGCGGGTCCGGGCCGGAGCTCATGAGCCCCGAGCGGGCCATCAACCAGGGCGTCAGGGTGGGCGAGGTGGTCGCACGCGCCCGGCACGAGGTCACGGTGGCGCTCGAGCGCCCGGTCGGGGAGGGGGACACCCTCGAGATCAGGACCGTCCTCCCCGCGGACGCGGGCGCCGACGTGCCCGCGCGCTGGCCGCTCGTCCCGTGCCCGGCGGACGGCGCCGCGGGCGAGCGCCTCCGCGTCCGCTGCAAGCGCCGGGTCGAGCCGGGCAGCGCGGTCTACCTGACGGCGAGCG
>NZ_JAQECM010000031.1:0-1741 GCF_027669965.1 Candidatus Collinsella stercoripullorum
CGCGGGCTGCGCCGATGCCCCCGCGGGGATCCGCCGCCCGCCGCGGGCCCCCGCACCCGGCACCGCGTCGGGTGCGGGGCCGCCTACCGTCCCTCAACCCGCGGTTGTGCGCGGGCGCCCGGCCTCAGCGCGCCCGTCGCACGATGTAGCAGCGGTGGATGCGCGGGTTGCGGGCGAAGTCCTCGGGGATGGTCTGCGCCGAGATGTCCTTCACCTCGGCGCCCGCGCGCGCGAGCTCGGAAAGATCGGGCTCGAAGGTCCGCAGGTTGCAGGAGAAGACGATCTCGCCGCCCGGAGCGAGCATCCGAAGCAGGCGGGCTATCAGCCCGGCGTGGTCGCGCTGGACGTCCCAGGTCCGCTCGCCCATCTTGGACGAGGACGAGAAGGTGGGAGGGTCGCAGAATATGAGGTCCCAGCCCGTCTGGGAGCGGCTCTGGCGATCGACCCATGCGAGCACGTCGTCGCGGACGAACCGGTGCTCCTGCCCCGTGAAGCCGTTGCGGGCCATGTTGCGCCGCGCCCATTCCAGGTAGGTGTTGGACATGTCGACGGTCGTGGCCTCGACGGCCCCGCCGTCCGCGGCGTAGCAGGTCGCGGTGCCCGTGTAGGCGAACAGGTTGAGGAAGCGCGCACCGCGTGCGCGGTCGCGGACCAGCGAGCGCGTGACGCGGTGGTCGAGGAAGATGCCGGTGTCGAGGTAGTCGTCGAAGTTCACCTCGAAGGTGAGCCCGCCCTCGAGTACGAGGGGACCGTGCGCGCCCTGCCGCGCATGCGGTGCGCGCCCGCTCGCCGCGTACTGGGAGCCGCCCCGGGCACGGGTGCGCGAGCGGGCGGCGACGCGGTCGGGCTCCACGTCGAGCACGCGCGGCGCGATGGCGAGGATGTCGTGCATGCGGGCCGCCGCGAGCGCGGGGTCCACCGAGGGTGGCGCGGCGTACTCGGACACCACGAGCCAGCGGCCCGGGGTGTCCGGCGCCCCCTCGTAGAGGTCGATGGCCGCCGCGTAGTCGGGGAGGTCGGCGTCGTAGACGCGGTAGCAGGTGACGCCCGCCCGGCGCGCCCACTTGCGGCGAAGGCGGGCGACCTTGCGGAGCCGCGCGGCGAACTGGTCCGAGGCGGGGACGAGCACGCCCACGGGCGCGCCCCCGTCCACGTCCACGTGCGCGCGGGGCTCGGCGACGGATGCGGCCGCGTCGGCGCCGGGCGGGAAGCTCAGGATGCGCGCGGGGGCGTTGCCCGGCCGCACGCGGGCCCCGACGTCCCCCGGGCGGCCCAGGGCCCGCTCGACCCCGCCGTCGCGCGCGAGGACGACGGCGGGCAGGCCCTCTGCCGCAGATGTGCGGCGGATCTCGGCGAGCAGGGAGCATGCGGCATCGGCGCCGTGCAGGGGGAGCTCGGACAGGTCGGCCACGACGGCACCCGCGGCGGCCCGGGCGCCCTCGGGTACGTCGCCGCCCTCGAGCCGGCCGAGGGCGTCCTCGGGGCCGAGCGCCTCGACCGCCCGCTCGAGACCGGTGCCCTTCAGCGCGGCGCGCAGCGCCTCGACCGCCCGCGGGTCCGCGTCGGTGGCCACGATGATGCCGCGGGCGCCGGCCCTCCCGTCGGCTTCGGCCGCCCGCCGGTCCGCCTCGGCCAGCAGGTGCGTCCAGGAGCGCTCGTCGTGCTCGTTCCAGCAGGTGAAACCCCAGCGGCGCCTGCCCCGCCCCGGGGCGCGGTCGAGTGCGATCCCGGCCGCCTCCGC
>NZ_JAQECM010000031.1:1751-25641 GCF_027669965.1 Candidatus Collinsella stercoripullorum
CTCCGCGGTCACGCTCCCGCCCGCGCAGGCGGCGTCGACGAGCAGCGGGGCGGCCTGCGCGGCCCCGTCTGCGGCGCAGGCGCCCGCCCATCCGGCGCACGCGAGCAGCAGGGCGGCGTAGTCCGGGCGCAGGGGGCGCTCGGCGCGCAGGCGCGGGCCGCGGTGGAACAGAGGCTCTCCCGTCAGGTCGAGCTGCAGGGTCGCGCGGTCGCCGCGCAGCGCGACGGCGATGCGCGCGTCGGGCCGCTCGGTGTCCACGTCCGCGCGCAGGCCGGTCTCGTCGGCCAGCCGGTCGCACAGGGCGTCCTTCGCACGCAGGGCGATGTAGCGCGTGTTGCGAAGCTCGTCGTTGGTGCCGCGCGCGCTGACCGCCACCGTCGAGCCGCGCCTCAGCACGCGCTCCCAGGGCACGCGGTACACACCGTCGTACAGGTCGTCGGCGTCGCGGCAGGGGAAGCGCGCGATGACGGCGAGCACGCGGCTCGCCAGGCGCGACCACAGGCAGACGCGCTCCGCGTCGACGGCCTCCCCCTCGAAGGAGACGCGTCCTTTGAGCGGGCGGACGCGCCGGATGCCGAGGGCGCGCAGCTCGTCGGCGAGGGGGCGCTCGAAGCCCTCCGGGCAGCTGGCGAAGAATTCCATGGGTACGTCCTTGTCGGTCGCGATCGGGTGTCCGTCCATCTTACCCGGATGCGCGGTCGCGGCGCGCGCGCACGGGAGCGATGGTCGGCGGTGCCGCCGCCCGCATCGTCTGCAATCGGTCGAGGGTCCGCCCGCGTGCGGGTATGATGGTGGGCAGTGAGACGAAACGGAGCGCACCCATGAACGAGAACCCCGCCCGCCGCGATATCCCCGCCGTCGTGTTCTTCGATGTCGACGGCACGCTGATCTGGCACGATCCCGCGGCGAACGCCGCCCAGAACGTCGCGAACGCCCGCCCGTCCGAGGGCGTGGCGCGCGCCTTCGCCCGGCTGCGCGAGCGCGGGCACCTGACCTTCATCTGCACCGGCCGCCCGTGCGACCTGGTGAGCGACGACCTGCTGGCGCTCGAGCCCACGGGCCTCGTCACCTCGGCGGGCGCCTGCGTGACCATGGGCGGGGAGACGGTGTACGAGAAGGTCATCGACCCGGAGCTGCTCGAGCGGACGGTCCGCTGGCTGGCCTCCGCGGGGGCGGAGGTGCTCTTCGAGGGCTCCTCCTGCTTAGCCGCCCTCATGCCGAACGGCGGGGTCTACACCGACATCCCGGGTGCGGTGACGGTCCGCTCGTGGGACGAGCTGCGCGGCAGCACGGACCTGCGGTTCAGCAAGTTCTCGTACACGTCCGAGACCTTCCCGGTCATCGCGACCATGCCCGACGACCTCCGCCGCGAGTACGGCTTCTACGACTTGGGGCTCGGTGCGGGCGAGACGGGTATGAAGGGGGTCGACAAGGCCTACGGCGTGCGGCGCGTCCTGGATCGGCTGGGGCGCGGGACCGAGCGGACCTTCGCCTTCGGGGACTCCGAGAACGACCTGCCCATGCTCGATGCCGTGGAGACCGCGGTCGCCATGGGCAATGCCATGGAGGTCGTGAAACAGCGGGCGGATTACGTGACCGACCCCGTCGCCGACGACGGCGTGGTGTCGGGACTCGCCCATTTCGGCCTGATCTGACCGGAAACGCGTGATCGGGCGGGTTCCGCCCCGTCTCGCGTCCCATAACCGGTGTCCGTCTTGGCAGGTTTGCGATGTTGTGTGTATCTTTTCCTGATCCCCGGGTAGACCGGGGCGCCGGTTGGGTGCCAACTGGCCTTTTGCCGGCGGAATCTCTTGCTGTACCGGGGGTTCCGGAAAGATGCACACAATATCGAAAAAGGACCAAACCGGCCCCCCGCCCGCACGGAGCCGGACGCCCCCGCGCGCGGGGCAGGGGGCGCCTCGGGCCCGGTGACCGTTGCGGGTCCGACAGGAGGTCGGGGCGTTTCCGCGGTCGTGAGCCCGTTCGGCATACGCTCCCGGCACGGTCGCGCCGCCAGCGAAAAGGGCCGCCGACCCGAAGGTCGACGGCCCTCCATATCCGGCCCGTAGGTCGGCGCAGGACGCTGCGCGGCGCCTGGCGCTGCACCGGCCTGCCGGCCCGCACCGGCCGAGGCCGGCGGGCCCGACTCCCGCCGACCGGCCCGCACCGGCCCGCGCCCGCGCCTACTCCAGCTCGAAGGCGCCGGTGTAGAGCTGGTAGTACGTGCCGCGCTTGGCGATGAGCTCGTCGTGGCTGCCGCGCTCGATGATGCGGCCGTGGTCGAGCACGATGATCGCATCGGAGTTGCGGACGGTCGACAGACGGTGCGCGATCACGAAGGTCGTGCGCCCGCTCATCAGGGCGTCCATGCCGCGCTGGACGATGGCCTCGGTGCGCGTGTCGATCGACGAGGTCGCCTCGTCCAGGATCATGACCGGCGGGTCCGCCACCGCGGCGCGCGCGATGGAGATCAGCTGGCGCTGGCCCTGGGAGAGGTTGGAGCCGTTGTCGGTCAGCATGGTGTTGTAGCCGTCGGGCAGGCGCTTGATGAAGCCGTCGGCGCCGGCCAGGCGCGCGGCGGCCATGCACTCGCCGTCGGTCGCGTCGAGGCGGCCGTAGCGGATGTTATCCATGACGGTGCCCGTGAACAGGTTGACGTCCTGAAGGACCATGCCGAGCGAACGGCGCAGGTCGTCCTTCTTGATCTTGTTCACGTTGATCCCGTCGTAGCGGATCTTGCCGTCGGCGATGTCGTAGAAGCGGTTGATGAGGTTCGTGATGGTCGTCTTGCCGGCACCGGTGGCGCCCACGAAGGCGATCTTCTGCCCGGGCTTGGCCCAGACGCTCACGTCGTGCAGGACCGTGTGGCCGGGCTTGTAGCCGAAGTCCACATGGGACAGGCGCACGTCGCCCTTGAGCGGCACGAGCTCGACGGTGCCGTCGCGATGCGGGTGCTTCCAGGCCCAGATGTTGGTGCGCGCGGAGCTCTCCACCAGCTCGTCGCCCTCGCCGCGCTGGGCGTTGACGAGCGTGACGTAGCCCTCGTCCTCCTCGGGCTGCTCGTCCATGAGCTCGAACAGGCGCTCGGCGCCCGCGAGGCCCATGACCACGGCGTTGATCTGCTGGGAGATCTGGCCGATCTGGCCGGCGAACTGACGGGTCATGTTCAGGAACGGCACGGTGACCGCGATGGAGAACCCGAGCCCCGAGATGGACGGGTTGGGCGCGCCGACCGCGATGAAGATGCCGCCGGCGAGCGCCACGATGACGTACATCAGGTTGCCGAGGTTCATGAGGATCGGGCCGAGCGTGTTGGTGTACATGTTCGCGGCGCGGGAGGCGCGGAACAGCTTCTCGTTGCGGACGTCGAAGTCCTCCTGCGCGGCCTCCTCGTGGCAGAAGACCTTGACGACGCGCTGGCCGTTCATGATCTCCTCGACATGGCCCTCGACCACGCCGATCTCCTTCTGCTGCGCCACGAAGTTGCGCGCGGAGCGGCTGCCGAGCACCTTGGTCATGTACGCCATGAAGGCGACGCCCAGGATGACGAGCACCGCCATGGGCACGCTGTAGTACACCATGACGCCCACGACGGACAGGCAGGTGATGACCGTGAGCGTGATGTTGGGCAGCGACTGCGAGATCATCTGGCGCAGCGTGTCGATGTCGTTGGTGTAGTGGCTCATGATGTCGCCGCGCTGATGCTGGTCGAAGTAGCTGATCGGCAGGTCCTGCATGTGATCGAACAGCTTCTCGCGGAACTTCTCGAGCGAGCCCTGGGTGATGATGGCCATCATGCGGGTGTAGACGGTGGTCGAGGTCAGCGCGACGGCGTAGACCGCGATCAGCGAGAGGACGATGCCCCCGATCTGCCCGGAGACGGCGTCCCAGTCACCGGTCTGCCAGTGGGCGGTGACGACCTCGAGCGCCCGCTGCATGAAGGTCGCGGGCAGGGCCGACAGGATGGCGGAGATGACGATGCACACGACCACGATCGGGAGCATCTTGGGATAGAACGAGAACAGGGTGCGGATGAGGCGTCCGAGCGTGCCCCTGCGCCCGCTCTTGCGGCCCTGCGGTTCGGGCACCTGGCGGCGGGCGACGTTCTGGCGGCTCTCCTCGTACTGCTTGCGCGCGGCGTCGTTGTTAGCGTTCATCGGCCGCACCTCCCTTCGCGGTCTCATCTCGTCCGGCGGTCTGCTGCGCGCCCGCGTCCCCCTCGGCCTCGGCGCCGGCCTCGTCCTCGCCGGTGCGGTTCTGCTGGATGTAGGTGTCGCGGTAGATGTCGCAGGTCTCCATGAGCTCGTCGTGCGTGCCCAGGCCGGCGATGTGGCCGTTGTCCAGGATCAGGATGCGGTCGGCGTGCTCCACGGAGCTCGTGCGCTGGGCGATGATGATCTTGGTGGTATCGGGCAGGTAGGTCGCCAGGCCCTCGCGGATGAGCGCGTCGGTCTTGGTGTCCACCGCGGAGGTGGAGTCGTCCAGGATCAGGACCTTGGGGTGCTTGAGCAGCGCGCGGGCGATGCACAGGCGCTGCTTCTGGCCGCCGGAGACGTTGGTGCCGCCCTGCTCGATGTAGGTGTCGTACTTGTGCGGGAAGCCCTGGATGAACTCGTCGGCCTGGGCGAGCTCGCACACCTCGCGGATCTCGTCGTCGGTGGCGTCGGCCTTGCCCCAGCGCAGGTTCTCCTTGATGGTGCCGGAGAACAGGACGTTCTTCTGCAGCACCACGGCGACGTTGTTGCGCAGGAACTCCAGGTCGTAGTCGCGCACGTCGACGCCGCCCACCTTGACGGAGCCCTTCGTCACGTCGTAGAGGCGGCTGATGAGGTTGATGAGCGAGGTCTTCGCCGAACCGGTGCCGCCCATGATGCCGAGCGTCTCGCCGCTCTTGATGTGGAGGTCGATCTCGGCGAGGGCGCGGTGCTCGGCCTTCTCGGAGTACATGAAGGTGACGTCGTCGAAGTCGATCGAGCCGTCCTTCATCTCGGTGACCGGGTGCTCGGGGTTCTTGATGGTCGGCTCGGTCTCGATGACCTCGACGATGCGCTCGGCGCTCTCCTGGGCCATGGTGATCATGGCGAAGACCATGGACACCATCATGAGGCTCATGAGGATCATGAAGCCGTAGGTGGTGAGGGCCGACATCTGGCCGACGTTCAGAAGCAGGCCCTGGCTGGAGATGATGAGCCACGAGCCGAAGCCGATGACCACCACGAAGACCAGGTCGATGGCGAAGTTCATCATCGGGGCGTTCAGGGCGAGGATCTTCTCGGCGCGGGTGAAGTCGGCGCACACGTCCTGCGCGGCGGCGCCGAACTTCTTCTTCTCGAAGTCCTGGCGCACGTAGCTCTTGACGTCGCGCATGCCCGTGACGTTCTCCTCGATGGACTCGTTCAGGGCGTCGTACTTGCGGAACACGGCGCGGAAGATCGGGTGCACGGTGCGGATGACCTTGAACAGGCCGAAGCCCAGAAGCGGGACGATGATCACGAACACGATCGCCAGCGGGCCGCCCATGACGAAGGCCATGACGATGCCGCAGATCATGATGAGCGGGCAGCGGATGGCGGTGCGGATGATCATCATGTAGGCCAGCTGGACGTTGGTGATGTCGGTCGTGAGGCGCGTCACCAGCGACGAGCTCGAGAACTGGTCGATGTTGGCGAAGCTGAAGCGCTGCACCGCGGCGAACACGTCGTGGCGCAGGTTCTTAGCGAAGCCGCAGGACGCCTGGCTGCAGGTGATGCCGGCGCCGATGCCGAAGCACAGCGACGCCAGGGCCATGGCGACGAGGATGCCGGCGTAGGGCAGCATCTCGGACACCGTCGCCCCCTTCTGGATGGCGTCGATGAGCTGCGCGGTGACGAAGGGGATGGCGACCTCCATCACCACCTCGCCCGATACGATGATGGGGGTGGCGATCGCGGCCCGCTTGTAGTCGCGGATGCTCCCCATGAGCGTCTTAATCATCCAATTCCTCCCAATGCGTGCGGATCTTGTCGAGCATCCCCATGAGGCTCACCTGCTCCTCCTCGGCCAGGCAGGAGAACGCCGCGTTGCGGAAGTCGTCGCGGCGCCGCTGCTCCTGCGCGGCCTCCTGGGCCCCCTTCTCCGTCAGGCGGACGGAGAGCTGCCTGCGGTCCTCGGGGTTGCGGGTCCGCTCGATGAGGCCCATCCCCTCGATCTTGGCGAGGATCTCGGAGAGGGATCCCGGTTTGAGCTCGAAGAACGATCCCAGCTGCTGCTGGGACATCTCGCCGCCGTTCTTGGCGATCATGCAGATGATCGCCGCCTTGCCCGAACGGCCCCCGCTGTGGAAGTGCAGGAAGTGTCCGCAGAAGCCGAGGTTCCACAGCAGCCTGCGGGCACGGGCGCCCTCGGGGGTGTCCGTGGGCTGCGGCTCGTCCGGTGCGGGGCGGCAGGTCGCCTCGGCGGCCTCGCGCTCCCCGTCGGGGGACGGGCGGCAGGCGGTGTCGACGGTCCTGTGCTGATCGTCGTCAGCGGTATCGCACATGCAGCGCTCCTTTCCTATTCCCATGTTCACGTTTTGACGGAAGTAGGTTACTACTGCGCGGGGAATAGTCAAGGTACCGAATAATTAGGCGAGCGTATTATTTTGGAAATCGACAGAATCGACAGGACGGGGCTTCCGGGCGATGTCCGGGGCGGGAGCGGAGTGCGCGCAGACGGAGCGGCCGCATGGGCGCGGCCGGTCGCTCCGTCGTGTCACGGTGCTGCGGCATCGCGCGACGGCCGGTCGCCCGCCGCGGCATGGGACCGGGGCGGGGTGCGCTGGGCGATGCCCGCGCGCGCGTGCCGCGAAGCGGGCCGGCCCATCGGTCGGGAGGGCGTCAGTAGCGCAGGTCCTTCTCCACGCGGAGCATGTTCGCGACGTTCTGCTGCTCGACGCTGTTCAGGGGGCTCGTCATGGCGTCGAATTCCTCGGGGCTGTAGAGGCGCGTGTACCACGCCTGCGAGTCGAAGTACTCCTGCAGGTAGTCGGTGCTGAAGCCGCGGCCGTAGCGCGCGTAGATCTCGTTGCGGGCGAGCTCGAGCTCGTCGGCGGTCATGGCGTAGAGCTCGCTGTCGCTGTAGACGCGCGTCGCGGAGTCGGGGCAGACGTAGTAGTTGTTGGGTGCGGTGGACTGGGGCTGGCTCTGAACCTGCGTTTCGGTGTCCGTCGTCGCGCCGTCCGCGGCATCGTCCGCCGCGTCGTCGGCGTCATCCGCGGGCTCGATCTCCGTGACGTCGACCTCGTCGTCGGCCTCGTCCCCCTCGCCGTCGCGCGTGAGGGCGCTGACGGTGGTCCCGTCCCCCTGCTCGGCGGGCGCGCCGATCCCGAAGGGGTGGAACGCCAGAACGGCGAACGCGATGCCGCAGACCGCGAGCACGCCGACGACCGAGCCGACGAGCGCGGCGACGGGCACCCCGCGCTTGGCCGTCTGGGGCGCCGGCGCGGCGGCGGACGGGCCGGGGACCGCGGGCGCGGCGGCGGTCGCTGACGGGTCGGCCGGGGTGGCGGCGCCCTCGTCGGGCAGCGTGCCGTCGGTGGGGAAGCCGCAGGAGCGGCAGAACTTCTCGTCCCCCTGGAGGGGGTTTCCGCATCTCATGCAGAAGCGCGCCATGGGTGCTCCAATCGTCCGGATGCGGGCGCTCGGGCCGCATCCCCGCATACCGGTGCCCATTTTACCGCGCGCGCCCCGCGTCGGGCGCGGCGTCCGCATGTCGGACGGGAGGCTTGAGGTCAGGTAGCCCGTGCGAGGAGGGTCCGTGACGATCGAGCTGCCCCTGTACCGCGAGGCGGGCGGATCTCCCGTGCGGGGCCGGCGCCCCCCCGCGTCCCGCGGCAGCCAGCGCGGATCGCCCGCCGGCCGCGGCCCGTGCGGCCCCGGCCGCTACAGCTGTTCGAGCAGGGCCGTGCAGCCGGCGAGGACGTCGCGGTAGGTGGCGTCGAAGTCCCCCGTGTACCACGGGTCCGCGACGTCGCGGGGGCTGTCGGTCCAATCGAGCAGGCGGCTCACCTTGCCCGCGGGGTCCCCTCCCAGGATGCGCTCGAGGCCGCGCCGGTTCTCGCGGTCCATGTAGACGATGCGGTCCCAATCCCCGTACTCGGAGGCCTCGATGCGCCGCGCGCGGTGGGGCACCACCGGGATGCCGACCTCGCGCAGCTTGGCGACCGTGTCCCGATGCGGCGGGTTGCCGATCTCCTCGAAGCTCGTCGCGGCGGAGTCGATGGTGAACTCGCCCAAGCGCCCGGCCCGGCGGACGAGTTCGGTCATGACGGATTCGGCCATGGTCGAGCGGCAGATGTTGCCGTGGCAGATGAACAGGATGCGGGGCATGGGGCCTCCTCGGTCGGGGTCGGTCCGACCCATTGTACCGGCCCGCGCGCGCAGGCGGCCCGCCCGCGGCGCTCCGGCGGGCGCGGGCGTACAATATCCGTGATGACGCGGCTCGGCCGGGCGGGGCCTCGCGAGCCGCATGCAAGGGAGGGAGACGCCCGTGAAGTGCCCAGTCTGCCATTCCGAGATCCGCGACGACGCGGTTTTCTGCTCGGTGTGCGGCTCCAATATCGCCGAGGCCACGGCCATCGCGTCCCTCGACGGGGAGCCGGCGCCCGGCGCCGCGGCGTCCCCCGAGCAGTCGCCCGGCGCCGTGCCGCCCGAGCCCGAACCCGAACCGGTTCCCGCCTGCCCGTTCTGCGGGGAGCCCATCGACCCGGCGGACCCGTTCTGCCCCTCCTGCGGCGCGCGCCTGAGCGCCCCCATCCGGGACATCGAGTTCGAGCAGACCGGGTCCGGCCCTGCCCTGGGGCCCGACGATCCGGGGCTCACCCAGCCCGACTTCGCCCGCATGGCCGCCGTTCCGGAGGCCCCGGCCGCGCCCCCTGCGGATCCCGTGCCCACCGCCGGCCCCGTCCAGGGGACCGTGCCCCCCGTCGCCGCGGGCCCGGGGGCACCCGCCGCCGTCCCGCCCAAGAAGCGCATGTCCGGCGGGAAGATCGCGGCGATCGTCGTGGCGGCGGTCGCCGTCGCGGCGCTCGCGGGCGGCGGGGTCTGGTTCTACCTCGACCAGCAGCACCAGCAGCAGGTGGCCGAGCAGGAGGCGAGGCGCCGGGAGCAGGAGGCCGCCAGCGCCCTGCACGACGTGTACATCGACGTCTCGGGCGAGGGGTGGAGCACCGATGCGGGCGCCTCCCGCCTCCCGGTGCGCGTCTCCGGGACCGACCTGGACGACACCGCCGTCGACGAGGTCCAGTACGTGGACTCCTCGGGCGAGGGCGTGCGCCTGCGGCAGGGGAGCTACGAACTCAGCGTCGTGGCGTCCCCCATCGCCGCGGACGGCGCCATCTACCAGGTGCCCGATACCTCGATCCCGGTCGAGGTCTCCACGGACGACCCGGATGAGAACATCGACGCCACCTCCGAGGGCTCCTTCGTCCTCACGCCGATCGACGCCGCCGAGGTGACCGACGAGCAGATCGAGAGCGCCTACGAGCTCGCCGCCGCCGACGACGGGGAGGGCGCCGCCGACGCCGACGCCCTGCGCGATGCCGCGGTGAAGCGCCGCGACGACGCCGTCGCCGAGAAGGAGGCCGCCGAGGCCGCGGCAGCGGAGGAGGCCGCGCGCGAGGCGCGCCACGTGGTGGCGGCCAGCTACGAGTTCTACCTGCCCGCGTACTGGGGCGGCCGCGTGACCGTCGAGGTCGACGGCAACAACGTGACCATCCGCTCCAAGGCCTACCCGCGCCTGACGGTCTGCGAGGTCCAGGTCCAGCGCGGGACCGCGCAGTTCTGGGGGGATATCGGCCGCGGGTGCATGGGCGAGGTCGATCTGGGCCAGGGGCACTACGCGAGCGTGTGGGCCACCAACTGGGGCTACACCATCGGCGAGCTCTACATGCGGAACTCGACCGACCCCGATGACTACTACAGCCTCGAGGAGGCGACCGAGATCGTCGACCTGCAGACCGGAGGGGCCGTTACCTACGAGCAGATCCGCGACGCGATGATCGCCGCGGACGCCGCCGTGTCCGGCGGGTCCGAGGCCATCCAGCCCTACCTCGAGGCGCAGATCGTCGACACCATCCAGCCGCTGTAGGTTCGATCCGCGGCCGCCGGGGCATCGGGCCCCGGCGGCTATGCGGTGCAAAGGAGCAGCCATGTCCACCGTCACCACCATCGCCCGAGACAACCTGACCGCCCGCATCGACAGCATGGGCGCGCAGCTCACGAGCCTCGCCCTCGACGGCCGCGAGTACCTGTGGCAGGCCGACCCCGTATTCTGGGGCAAGCACGCCCCGGTCCTGTTCCCGATCGTCGGCTCCCTGAGGGGCGACCGCGCGGAGTCCGCCGCGGGCCCCTGCGCCATGGCGCGCCACGGTCTCGCCCGCATCTACGAGCACGGGCTCGTCGGCGTGAGCGAGGACGGGGCGTCGGCGACCTTCTCCTTCGAGAGCACGGAGGAGACCCTGCGCGCGTACCCTTACCGCTTCCGCCTGAACATGACCTACGCCCTCACCGGCCCCGCGAGCATGACGCAGACCTTCGCGGTCACGAACACGGGGGATGCGGACATGCCGTTCTCCGTCGGCGGGCATCCGGCGTTCAACATCCCGGTCCCCGGTGCGGACGGGGAGGCCTTCGAGGACTACGAGTTCCGCTTCGCGGAGCCTTGGACCTGCCCGAGCCCCAAGATCGTCGAGGGCGGGCTCGCGACCTACGAGGACACCTTCCCCACGGTGGAGGATTCCGACACCCTGCCCCTCGCGCGCGACCTGTTCGCCTACGACACGGTCATCTGGGATCACGTGCCCGGCAACACGCTCTCGCTGGTGAGCCGGGTGAGCGGCCGTGGGGTGCGCGTGGACTTCCCGGGATTCGATTTCATCGGCATCTGGTCGGCGCCCGGTGCGCCGTTCGTCGCACTCGAGCCGTGGACGGGGCATGCGACCCTCACCACCGAGGACGACGTCCTCGAGCACAAGGAGGGCATCACCATCCTGGCGCCGGGTGCCACCGACACGCGCTCCTTCACCGTCACGCTGCTGTAGCGCCCCGCCTCGGCAGCCGGGCGCCGCGGCCTGCGGCGCCGTATCCGGCGGGGCCGGTCCTCCCCGATGCGGGGCGCCGGCCCCGTGCCCGCGCGCGGCATCCGGCTCGCGGGTACCGCGCCCCGCCGCCGTTCGCCGACGTCGAGCGTTACGTGCGTGTTTCCGATGCATCCGAGCTGGTAATCCGGCCCGACCCGCGGTAAGGTTGGACACTGTGCGCGTAACTTTCTCGCATTAGGTTGCAAGGGGGAGGGGAATGGGTCCCCTCCGGTTGCGTCGCACGGAAGGGGTCATACGCACAGCAACTGGGAAGGAACCGATCATGACCAAGAAGCTCCCTGTCACCAGCCAACCGCGGCAGTGCTCCCGCCGCGACTTCCTCAAGCTCTCGGGCCTCACGGCCTTCAGCGTGGGAGGCATGATGTTCCTGACCGGCTGCGGTCCCGCCGCCGAGGGCACCGTCGACGACGCGGGCTCCTCGAGCGACGACTCCACCTCCGGCTCCGGCACCCTCGGCGACGGCACCACGCTGCGCGTCGGCATGGAGGCCGCGTACGCGCCCTATAACTGGCAGGTCAGCGAGGCCTCGGATTACACCATCCCCATCGACAACGTGGACGGCGCCTACGCCGACGGCTACGACGTCCAGGTCGCCAAGATCATCGCCGGCGGGCTGGGCATGGAGGCCGTCGCGGTCAAGCTCGACTTCTCCGCGCTCATCGATTCGCTGAACAACGGCCAGATCGACATCGTCTGCGCCGGCATGTCCGTCGACCCGGACCGCGCTGAGTCCGCCGACTTCTCCGACTCCTATATCGACGACGACATCGTCATGATCACCAGGAGCGATTCCGCCTACGCCGGCGCCACCACCTTCGCCGACCTCGCGGGCGCGTCGATCCTCGGCCAGGCGGCCACCATGTACGACACCGTCATCGACCAGATCCCGGACGTGAACCATATGACGCCCGCCGAGACCGTGCCGCTCGTGGTCGAGAACCTTTCGAGCGGGACCTGCGACATCATCACCTACTCGATGCTGTCCGTGCCCAAGCTGCTCGAGACCTACCCCGACTTCGTCGAGCTCGAGATGGATGACAAGTTCGAGGGCTCCGTCATGCCCGATAACGCCGCCATCGCCAAGGGCCAGGACGACGTCCTCGAGCAGATCAACGAGATCATCGCCGGCATCTCCGAGGACGACCGCCAGCAGATGTGGAACGAGTGCATGGACCGCCAGCCCGCCTAACGCTCGCGGACACGCACGCAAACCGCTGGATTCCAGGGGCGTGCGCCGGGAAGCGCGAGGGGTCGTCCCCTTGCGTCACCGGCGCGCGCCCGTACCTCTCTCTACAGAAGGGAACCGCAATGAGTTCCGCACCCTCAGGCGACCGGCCGCGCGGGCGCATCGCATCGTTCATCCTCGACGACCATCGCTACGTGCTGCTCGGGACGAGCGTCGTCGCCCTCGCCGGCATGCTGCTGTCGAGCCAGCCCCGTCCCTCGATGAGCTTCCTCGCGAACGTGTTCACCGTCGAGCTGGCGATGTACTACGCTCTCGCCGCCTGGCTGGTCGTGAGCGCCGTGGCCCTCGTGTTCAAGCTCACCCACTGGCGCACGTACGCCGAGACCGCGCCGTTCGCCAAGCCGGCGGTCTGCCGCGCGCTGCGCTACGCGTCCTACGCCATGTGGGCCATCACGCTCGTGCTGGTCGTCGACCGCGTGGTCATGGGTGTCGCCTCGGCGTGGTCGGCGGCGATGGCCGCCGAGTCCCGCCCGGCGGACGACATGCTCCAGAGCATGTGCTATATCCTCTGGAACGGGCGCGACACCTTCGCCACCGGTCTCGCCACCACCATCGAGCTCGCCGTCTTCGGCACCGTCTTCGCCTTCTTCCTGGCGCTGCTGCTCGTGTTCTGCCGCATCCAGACCGTCGACCGCCCGGACAACGATTTCGTGCGCTTCCTCAAGGTCGTGGGCTCGGGCTTCGCCAAGGTCTACTCGACGGTGGTCCGCGGCACGCCCATGATGGTCCAGGCCATGATCATCTACTTCGGCGTGTTCGGCGTCCTGCGGGGCACCGACCTCACCACCACGCAGATCAACACGATCTGGTCGGCGTTCGTCGCCGGCCTGGTCACCATCACGCTCAACTCCACCGCCTACATGATGGAGGTGCTGCGCGGCGGCATCGAGTCGGTCGATGCCGGCCAGATGGAGGCCGCTCGCTCGCTCGGCCTGTCCCAGTGGCAGGCGATGCGCAAGGTCGTGTTCCCCCAGGGCATCAAGTACGCCATCCCCGGCCTGTCCAACGAGCTCATCATCAACATCAAGGATTCGTCGGTGCTGTCGGTGATCGGCACCTTCGACCTCATGTTCGCCAACACGACCGTCTCGGGAATCTACTACCAGCAGTTCCAGACGAGCCTGATCGTGACCGTTGTGTACCTGATCCTCACACTGCTCGCGTCCTGGTTGCTCGGCCGCTTCGCCCGCCATTTCGACGTGACGCCCGAGCCGTTCGGCAGCACGTCCGACCAGATGGTCAAGGTCGAGGAAAGCGTCGAGGCCGTGCCGGCCCGCGACGGGGAGAACCACCGTCGCGGTTGGGGCCAGGGGAGGTAACTCATGACAGACAACACCGCTTCGGCCCCCGCCGCCGAGCCCATGGTCCGCATCGAGGGCCTGCGCAAGTCCTTCGGCAGCCTCGAGGTGCTGCGCGACATCAACATGACCGTCACCCCCGGCGAGGTGGTGACCATCATCGGCGCCTCGGGTTCCGGCAAGTCCACGCTGCTGCGCTGCATCAACCTGCTGGAGACGCCCGATGCCGGCCACGTGTGGTTCCATGGGGCGGACCTCGCCGCCGAGCACGTGGACGTCAACCGCCTGCGCGAGAAGATCGGCATGGTGTTCCAGGGCTTCAACCTGTTCAACAACATGAACGTGCTGGACAACTGCACGCTCGCGCCCGTGACGCTCAAGAAGATGCGGAAGGACGAGGCCGAGCGGGTCGCCATGGAGCACCTGGACGCCGTGGGCCTCGCCGACTTCGCCCGCGCCAACGTGGCCAACCTGTCCGGCGGCCAGAAGCAGCGCGTCGCCATCGCGCGCGCCCTGTGCATGCAGCCTGACCTCATGCTGTTCGACGAGCCCACCTCGGCGCTCGACCCCGAGATCGTGGGCGAGGTGCTCGAGGTCATGCGCGGTCTCGCGCGGGACGGCATGACCATGGTCGTGGTGACGCATGAGATGGCGTTCGCCAAGACCGTTTCCGACCGCGTGGTCTTCATGGACAAGGGCGTCATCGCCGAGGAGGGCGCGCCCGCGCAGATCTTCGGTGCGCCCAAGCACCCTCGCACCCGCGAGTTCTTGGCACGCTACCTGGAGGACTGACCCTCCTCGGCGCGTCATGGCGCACGGGGCGGCCGCACGCGGGGCCGCCCCCCATCCCACCCTCCCGACAACCGCATATCCACACCGAAACCGGCGCTCCCGGCAGCCAGATAGCGACGCCTGGGCACCTTCCATCCGTCGCGCGCAGACGGGCTCCGGCCTCCGGGCGAGACAATGGCGTCCGTGCACGCGAATGTCTCGCCGGCAGGCGGGCGATCCCGCCCCATTCCCCGACAACTGCGGGCACCGGCTTCGGTGTGGACGTTTTGCGCATGTGGGCGCGCCCGCTCGCCCGAGGACCTCGCCCGCGCTTGCCGGATGCGCCCGGCCGGGTAAGATAGAGGGTCGAAAGAAAGGATTCGCGCGTGTACCTCAGATTCGACATGCTCTAGCTGGCTTGACGCCGTGCCTCGACGGGGCCCTGCAGGCCCCGCCCCCCCCTCGCGCCGCGCGCCCGGTCCAGATATGCACCCGGTGCACCGCGCGCAACCAAGAGAGACGAACAAGGAGCATACCCATGCGCGACAAGCTTGAGAAACTCATCTCCGCCTACTCCGAGCTCGAGAAGAAGCTCTCCGACCCCAGCGTCGTGGCGGACCAGAAGGAATACATGCGCCTCGCGAAGGAGCACGCGCACCAGGCGGACCTCGTCGCCGCGGCGCGCCAGTACATCTCCGCCCTCGACGACATCGAGGCCGCCAAGGAGATGCTGCACGACACCTCCGACCCCGAGGAGAAGGAGATGCTCCAGATGGACATCTCCGAGAACGAGGAGAAGCTCCCGCAGCTCGAGGAGGACATCAAGTTCATGCTCATCCCGGGAGACCCGAACGATGAGAAGAACACCATCGTGGAGATCCGCTCCGCCGCCGGCGGCGACGAGGCGGCCATCTTCGCGGGCGACCTGTTCAAGATGTACGAGCGCTTCTGCGAGAGCCGCAAGTGGAAGGTCGAGGTCCTCGACGCCAGCCCCAGCGAGGCGGGCGGCTTCAAGTCCATCGAGTTCAAGGTGTCCGGCGACAAGGTCTACTCGGTCATGAAGTACGAGTCCGGCGTCCACCGCGTCCAGCGCGTCCCCAAGACCGAGAGCCAGGGCCGCATCCAGACCTCCACGGCCACCGTCGCCGTCCTGCCCGAGGCCGATGAGATCGACATCAAGATCGACCAGTCCGACCTGCGCATCGACACCTACTGCGCGTCCGGCCCCGGCGGCCAGTGCGTGAACACCACGTACTCCGCGGTGCGCATCACCCACCTGCCCACCAACACCGTGGTGCAGTCCCAGGAGCAGCGCTCCCAGATCCAGAACCGCGAGGTGTGCATGCAGATGCTGCGCGCCCGCCTCTACGAGATGGAGCTGCAGAAGCAGCAGGCCGAGCTCGGCGCGGAGCGCCAGAGCCAGATCGGTCACGGCAACCGCTCCGAGAAGATCCGCACCTACAACCAGCCCCAGGACCGCGTGACCGATCACCGCATCGGCTTCAACTCCACCTACAACGGCGTGCTGCTGGGAGACCAGCTCGGGACCGTGATCGACGCGCTCGCCGCCGCCGACCGCGCCGAGAAGCTCGCCGAGGCAGTCTGATAGCGCCCGGCCCGCGCAGCACGTTTTCGGAAAGGACGACCCGATGAACAAGAAGCCCCGTATCAAGCGCGAACAGGAGCCCGCCGCCCCCAGCGCGCGCGAGCGCAAGCAGGAGCGCAAGGAGAAGATGTCGAAGGGCGTCAAGATCGTGCTCGTCGCGATCGGCTGCCTGGCGATGCTGCTGTCCGTGACCACCATGGCGTGCTCGGGCTTCCTGAACGAGGCGACCACCGAGGAGAGCTACCACCTCACCGGCGGCGTCGCCGCCACGGTCGACGGGGTGAACATCACCGAGGACACCGTCACCAAGCAGATCATGAGCGTGCGCACCGCCTACGGCTACGGCAGCGACGGGAGCTGGGCGCAGTACCTGGTCGACAACGGCCTCACGCCCGAGACCTACCGCGAGCAGGTCATCGACTCCTATGCCAACCAGTACCTGCAGACCCAGGCCATCAACGAGTACGACGCCTCCGCCACCGACGAGGAGGTCGAGAGCGCCTGGAACGACGCCGTCGAGAACTCGGGCGGCGACGAGAAGTCGTTCATCGAGAGCCTCGCCACCTACGGGTACACGGAGAGCAGCTACAAGGAGAGCCTGCGCAACAGCCTCGAGCTCGACAAGCTGCGCTCGGCGGTCGCCTCCGTGGACGACCCGACCGACCAGCAGATCGTCGACTACCTGAACGAGAACCTCTCCACCTACAACGACGCCCGCCGCTCCTCCAACATCCTGATCTCGGTCGCGTCCGACGCCACGGATGAGGAGAAGGCCGAGGCCCAGGCCAAGGCGCAGGAGGCGCTCGACAAGATCAACTCCGGCGAGCTCATCTTCGAGGAGGCCGCCGACCAGTACTCCGACGACACCGCGTCCAAGGAGGACGGCGGCGACGTGGGCTGGGACAAGCTCACGACCTTCGTGACCGAGTACCAGGACGCCCTGTCGCAGCTCTCCGTCGACCAGGTCAGCGGTCTGGTCGAGAGCACCTACGGCTACCACATCATCAAGTGCACCGACTACTTCCATGTCGACGGGCAGGTGAGCTCGATCGACGAGGTGCCCACCGAGATCCGCGACTACATCTCCAACATCGTGAAGACCGACGCGGAGGGCGATGCCTACACCACGTGGTGGAACGACTACAAGGAGCAGGCGAACATCGAGATCAACCCGATGCCCGAGGACGTCCCCTACAACGTGAGCCTCGACGGCGTCGAGCCCTCGAGCGGCAGCACCGAATAGCGACCGCGCGCAGGAGGGCGGGTTCGCCGGGCACCGACCGAACCGGTGCCGGACGGCCCGCCCTCCCGTGTTCGGGGCGCCGCGCGCGATACGCCGGCGTCCGGACCCCGTAAGGAGGAACCATGACCAAAGACGAGCTCCAAGCACAGCTGGTGGCCGCCATGAAGGCCAAGGACAAGACCCGCCTGTCGATCATCCGCCAGGTGATGGGCGAGGTTAAGAACCTCGAGGTCGACGAGAGGCGCGACGCCACCGAGGAGGACGTCGACCGCATGATCAAGCGCCTCATCAAGCAGACCGGCGAGACGCTCGAGATGTCCATCAAGGCGGCGAACAACCAGGAGCGCACCGACACCCTGACCGAGCAGGTCGAGATCCTGGAGAGCCTGCTGCCCGAGCAGCTGTCCGGCGACGCGCTGGTCGCGCTCATCGAGCAGACGATCGCCGAGCTGGGCGCCTCCTCCAAGAAGGACATGGGCAGGGTCATGGGCGCGCTCACGAAGGCGACCGGCGGCAACTTCGACAAGCCCGCCGCCGCCCGCGAGGTCGGCGCGCGCCTGTCGTAGGCCACGCGCCCGCAGGGCCGCGGGGCTGCAGGGCCGGGCGGGGCGGGTCCTTCCGGCCCCGTCGCGCCGGGGCGGGCATCCGGTCGGGCTCCGCCCACGGGACGCTGCGGCGCCGCATCGCCCTGCTCCGCGCTGTTTTCGCCCCGCCCGTGACCCCATCGGGCGCGGCGCTGACGGACCCGTTCCGGGATGCATGCCGCCCTCATCGCAGGTAACAGGAGTGTTTCAAGAGCGCCCCAGAGAACGCTCCACCCAAGCGATGCGTATAATGGACCTCCAATAGGGTAAAAGCATGCGTACGTGACCGCGTCGCACATACTTTTATCGAATACCGGGTTAGCGGCGCGCTCACCGCCCCGCGTGTAACAGCTCGATTACCGAACCGTTGCACAGGCACCCGCATCCGGGTCGTCCGGTGCGCGAGACCATACAATCTGAAGTCGAGTCGCAGTCCCGCCTCGAGCGGGCGGGGAGATGCGACCACCTGAGAGGGAGAGGAACCGCGTCAATGGCAGAGATGATCGAAATCCGCGGGCTGAACAAGTACTTCGGCGACCTGCACGTGCTCAAGGACATCAACCTTACCGTCAAGGCGGGCGAGAAGCTCGTCGTCATCGGCCCGTCCGGCTCGGGCAAGTCCACGCTCATCCGCTGCATCGACTATCTCGAGGAGCCCACGAGCGGCGACGTCATCATCGACGGCACCCCGCTCACCAAGAAGAACCACCTCGAGATGGCGCGCAAGTACAGCTCGATGGTGTTCCAGCAGTTCAACCTGTACCCGAACATGACGGTGCTCGGCAACCTCACCCTCGCGCCCATCAAGCTGCAGAAGAAGAGCAAGGAGGAGGCCACCCGCACCGCCATGGCGGCGCTCGAGCGCGTCGGCCTCGCCCAGAAGGCGGGGGAGTACCCCCAGAACCTCTCCGGCGGCCAGCAGCAGCGCGTGGCCATCGCCCGCGCCATGTGCACCAAGCAGCCCATCATCCTGTTCGACGAGCCCACCTCCGCACTCGACCCCGAGATGATCCAGGAGGTGCTCGATGTCATGATCGAGCTGGCCCAGGACAACATCACCATGATCTGCGTCACGCACGAGATGAACTTCGCCAAGCAGGTCGCCGACCGCGTCATCTTCATGGACGACGGCCAGATCCTGGAGGAGGGCACCCCGGAGCACTTCTTCACCAACCCGCAGAACCCGCGCTGCCAGGACTTCCTCAACAAGATCCTGCACTAGCGCGACGCGGCGGGCCGGGTCCGCCGCAGACGGCGCGCAGCGCCGCTCCTCGATGCCCGCCGCGGTGAGCACGATGCCGCGGATGGCTATATCCGTACCGAATTGGAAGGGGTACCGATTATGAAGGACATCTCTCGTCGCAATTTCCTGCAGGTCTGCGGCCTCGGCATCGTCGCGGCGGCGGGCACGGGCGCGCTCGCGGGCTGCAGCGGCGGCTCCGACGGCGCCGGCTCGGGCACCGGCTCGGGCGACTCCAAGATCGCGACCATCAAGGCCCGCGGCAAGCTCAACTGCGGCGTCAAGGCCGACGTTCTCGGCTACGGCTACCTCAACACGGAGACCAACGAGTACGAGGGCCTCGAGATCGACCTGTGCTACCAGATCGCCGCGGCGGTCCTGGGTGTTTCCTACGACGAGGCCAAGGAGAAGAAGCTCTGCGAGTTTACGACCGTGACGCCCAAGACCCGCGGCCCGCTCATCGACAACGACTCCCTCGACATCGTCTGCGCGACCTACACCATCACGCCCGAGCGTGAGGAGGACTGGGACTTCTCCACGTCCTACCGCACCGACTCCGTCGGCATCATGGTCATGAAGTCCTCCGGTATCGCCGAGATGGCCGACTTCGACGGCAAGATCATCGGCGTGTCCCAGGGTTCCACCACCAAGGACGCCATCCTCACCATGTTCGAGGATAAGGGCATCGGCGCCACGCCCGAGTTCAAGGAGTACCCGGACTACCCGTCCATCAACTCCGCGCTCGAGTCCGGCAACATCGACGCCTTCGCCATGGACCGCTCCACGCTGAACACCTACATGAACGACCAGAAGGAGCTCGTCCAGCCCGACATCGAGTTCGGTACGCAGGATTACGGCATCGCCTCCAAGAAGGGCTCCGACCTGTCCGACGTCGTCGATGAGACCGTTACCGAGCTGCTCGACAACGGCTGGATGGATGAGGAGATCACCACCTGGCTGGGCGCGAGCGCGTAACCGTAGCCGATAGCTACCTGCGGGGCGGACGCCAGTTACGGACGTCCGCCCCTGTGTTGTCTTCAGATAAGGCTGGTTCGTGAGAATCATGGGCCGCGCGGCCTTCGCTGCGCACCGGTCTCATCTTGAGACAGATTGGAAAGGAGAGATATGCTCGACGGGCTGTTTGACGCCAAGCGTTGGGAGATCACGATGGCGGAGATGCCTGCACTGTGGGAGGGCTTTGCCTTCACGCTGCAGGTGGTCGTCGCCGGCCTGCTGATCTCGCTCGTGCTGGGCACCATCTTGGGCGTCTTCTCGACGACGCGTTCGCGCGTGCTGCGACTGATCAGCCGCATCTACGTTGAGTTCTTCCAGAACACGCCCCTGCCGGTGCAGGTGTTCTTCTACTACATGGCCGGTCCGCGCGTGCTGCAGATGATCACGGGTGCCGAGAGCCCCGTGCGCCTGTCGGCTTTCGCCATCGGCGCGCTCGGCGTGGGCCTGTACCACGCCGCCTACATTTCCGAGGTCATCCGCACGGGCATCGAGTCCGTGCCGCGCGGCCAGATGGAGGCGGCGCTCTCGCAGGGCTTCACCCGCGTGCAGTCCTACATCTACATCATCCTGCCGCAGACCTTCAAGGTCATCCTGCCCCCGCTGTGCAACCAAGCGCTGAACCTGGTTAAGAACACCTCGGTGCTCGCGCTCATCGCCGGCGGCGACCTCATGTACAACGCGGACAACTTCGTGTCGACCTACGGCTACCTGCAGGGCTACATCATGGCCTGCGTGCTGTACTTCATCATCTGCTTCCCGCTGGCCATTCTGGTCCAGTGGCTCGAGCGCCGCTCCAGGCGTCGCCTGCGCGCCAAGAACATCCCGGGCATCACCTCCGCCCCCGAGCCTGCAAAGGAGGCGTAACGCATGGAGATCTTCACCCCGGCAAACGTTTCCTTCATCATGGCCGGCTTCCTCAAGACCATCGAGATCTCGGTTCTGGCCATCATCTTCTCGGTGATCTTGGGCACGGTGCTCGCGCTCGTCAAGCAGTACTGCGTGGGCAAGCTGAGCCCGTTCAAGTGGCTCGTGAGCGCCTATATCGAGCTGTTCCGCTGCACGCCTAACCTGCTGTGGATCCTGTTCATCTACTTCACGGTCAAGGGCAGCGACATCTTCATCTCGGTGCTCGCGTTCACGATCTTCACCTCCGCGGTCATGGCCGAGATCATCCGCGGCGGCCTGAACTCCATTCCTAAAAGCCAGTTTGAGGCGGCTAAGTCGCAGGGTTTCGGCTTCTTTGCCAGCATGCGCCTGATCATCCTGCCGCAGACCTTCAAGACGATCATCCCCGCGCTGTTCTCGCAGTGCACGACGGTCATCAAGGACTCCTCGTACCTGGCCGGCATCAACGTGATGGAGTTCATGTTCTCCGCCAAGGTCGTCATGGGTTACACCAGCGACCTCAGCCAGGTGCTGCTGCTGTACGGTTTCGTGTTCTTGCTATACTTCGTGCTGAACTTCGGCATCTCGCTGATCGTGCGCGCCTACCAGCGCCGCGTGGTGGCTGCGTAAGGCAGACGGCAAGCTGGGGTTCGCAGGCGCGCGGCCCCGGCGGATTGGACGGCATCCCATGGACAAGATCGACAAGAAGACGGACGTATCCCAGCTGCTCGCCCAGGACATGTACGCCAACGACGCGCTCGGCGCCCCCACCGAGGAGGGCGACCCCGAGTACCCCGTGGTGATCACCATCGCGCGCGAGTACGGCACCGATGCCCACGAGATCGGCATCGCGCTGCAGGAGCGCCTGGGTATCCCCCTGTACGACAACGAGCTGCTGATCCGCGCCGCCCGCCGCTCGGACACGGTCGTCGACAAGGTGGCGCCCTACGACGAGACGGTCGCCGCCGAGATGATGGCGTTCCTGCCGGACCGCTTCGACTCGCGCACCATGGCCGACCAGCTCTTCGAGAACCTCAAGCAGGTCATCCTGGACGTGGGCTCGAGCGAGTCGTGCATCATCATCGGGCGCCTGTCCGATTACATCCTGCGCGACAACCCGAACCTCATCAACGTGTACGTCACCGCGCCGCTCGAGGAGCGCATCGAGATCGTCTGTCGCCGTCGCGGCGTGACGGAGGCGAAGGCCAAGAAGCTCATCAAGAAGATGCAGCGCAACCGCGAGCTGTTCTACAAGCGCTATTCCGCCGGCAAGACCAAGCTGCGGTCGCACAAGGACCTGGTCGTCAACCGCGCGCTCTTCGGCGTCGAGGGGTGCTGCGAGATCATCGCGACGGCGTACGAGACCAAGATGCACGAGCTCGGCCGCATGTAGCCTGCGGTTCCGCGCCGACGGGCGGCTCGGTCGTCCGGGCGCGGGCGCCTCGGCGCGCGCTCCAAGGGTGCCGGTCGGATATCGGATACGGGAGGGGCCTGCGGGCCCCTTTTCCATGCGTGCGAAGGCCTATCCGGCCAGATGGACGACGAGTATCGCGACCTGGGGCATGAGGCCCGCCGCGTAGATGGCGCGGATGATCTGCAGGACGGCGATCTTCGTGAGGTCCGCCCCCAGGTCGGCCGCGATCAGCGCCATGTCGCTGGCGCCGCCCGGCGAGGAGGCGAACAGCGCGCTGCGCATATCGAGCCAGCCGGCACGGCTCGCGATGAGCGAGAACACCAGGTTCAGCAGCATATAGAGGACGAACATGATGATCAGCGGCCCGACGATCCCACCGAGGTGCGAGACGGTCTCGGGCGTCACCGTGGAGCCGACGAGGCTGCCGGCGAGCACCTGCGCCATGCGCTTGACGGTCATCGGCATGCGGCATGCGTCGGTGAAGATGTTGAGCGCCCCGATGACGACGAGGGAGAACAGCAGCGCGCCCGCCGGGACGCCGGAGAGGTAGCCCGCCGCTCCGCACGCGACGCTCAGGACGAGCGTGAACGCGGTCCGCTTGCGCGGCGTGTCGATGATGCGGTCGAGCCAGGTATCGTGCTCGGTCTGAGCCATATCGAGGGGGTTCATCTCGACCTCGGGGAGGTCCCGCGTCATGAAGGCGATCCACGAGGGGAAGATCGCGAGGACGCTCGCGAGGCGGACGGTCTGCATGATGGCCACGGTGCTCGCGTCCGCATCGAGGTCCATCGCGATGAGGGAGACGTCCGCGATGCCGCCGGCGACGCAGGAGAGCAGGCCGGTCATGAGGTCCCAGCCGAAGAAGGCCTGGAAGGTGAAGCCCGCGACGAGCGTGTTGGCGGTGAGCATGGCGAGCAGCAGCAGAAGCGGCTTCATCATGTGGGGGATGTTGCGGACGTCGCGCATGGTGACCGACATACCGATGAAGGCGCCGGAGATACCCTGCGAGATCATCTTGATGGACGTAGGCATGACCGCGAAGCCCGTGACGGCGCTCATGATGCCGACGGCGAGCATGCTGCCGATCATGGCGGGGACGGGGATGCCGATGCGACGGCCGATCAGGAATCCGCCGACGGCGAACAGCAGGGTGACGACGATGTGCAGGAGTTCCACGGGCCTCGCGATCCTCGATAGATGACATGTCATGTATTAGTTGACATGTCAATTATCTACAGGGGGTGGGCGGAAGCGCGGAAATCGGTCTGAAAGAACACCTAAAGAACAATCCGAACCGCGGTGGGCGATCGAAGCCTGTCCGCTTTGGCAGGGTTGCGATATGGTGTGCATCTTTCCGGACAGAGCGGCATCAGAGCGTCTCAAGGTAACGAAGCCCCAGATAACGCGGAGCCGAACCCCGGCTCGTACCTAGGGGCTCAAAAAGATGGCTCTTCGGTGGTTTCTGTGGGAGAG
>NZ_JAQECM010000032.1:0-25446 GCF_027669965.1 Candidatus Collinsella stercoripullorum
CCGAGGGTGCTAACAGGCGCGATTACTCAGGGGGGGGGTCCTCCAGGACTCGACGGCCTCGAACGCCTTCTCGTTGATGTTGGAAACGGTGGACGCCGACACGGACGAGTCCCACAGGATTTCCGAGACGTCCTCGATCCGCCTGGTCGAGACCCCCGTTAGGTATATCTCGATCATCGCCTCCTCGACTGAGGTTTCGCGCCTGCGGTAGCGCTTGATGGCCGCCGTGGTGAGGCGCATCCCTTCAGCTTGGGCATGCGAATCGTCACCTCGCCGGACGTCGTTGCGAGCTTGCGCTCGTAGTGCCCCGCGCAGCACGCCTCCCTCTCGGCCGTCCGCTCGTAGCGCTCCGCGCAGGCCAGGTCGCCGGCCCCCTCCTCGAGCAGGCCGTTCAGGGTGTCCTCGACGGTCCCTCTGACGAGCTCGCGCAGGTCGGACTACAGGGATTCCTCGTTCAATGTTACGATGGGCTCGGGCATGGTCTTCCCCCAGTCTGATCGAATCAAAGACAACTCGAATCATACCGGGGTGGGCCGTGCCCTCCTTCCTATCTGGACGTTATTCCGCTGTCAAAGCACGCAAGAAATAGTACGTTACCGCCTTATGTCGGGCTGCGGGTACGCGCACTCGGGCGTGCCTGCAGCCCGGTGGGGCCAAAAGCGCGTAGACTTCGTCCGCGCCCATCGCGGCATCGTCGAACGCCAGTGCGCTCACGCAGTACCCTGGTGCAGGCGGTACCATGCGAGCCGATTGACGGTACCATGCGTGCTGGCTGCCGGTACCGCATCGAGTTGACTTGCGTTACCGAACGTAGAAACTACTCGCTCATTCTATAACTCAAACGAACTTCTTCCGTCGTTGTAGCATGAATGCTGTATTTAGGGTAATGCTGAGAAAATCGCGTTTTGCACTGCGGAATAGATTTCAGGACAGGACTGGATAAGTGCTCCAAACCTCTCAACTCCGAGGAATGTCCAGCCATAGAGCGCTAAACCAGCGAATAAAAGAATTGAAATGAATACTCGACCTCTACTCGAGCGGGAAAAACCTGAGCTCCATAATACTAGTATTGCGGAGAGAATAATTAACCAAGCGAAGTCTGCAAAATACCGCATGTTCGTTCCAGAAACATAGCTAGCGACAACAATATTAAATGCGGCAATAGCAAGAGATGTAATAAGGAGAGGAGAACACCCGCTGTCCTTCAAAGCGGTTCGTGCAGCTTTCCTTACTAGGGCAAAGAGGGAGAAGGTGATAGGAGTCAAAAACATAAAGCCCGCATAGAACGGCTCCGCCGTTTTTAGCGATTCGATATTGGATGAGAGAGGGGAATTGTTAATAACAGTGATGAATGGAAATGAAGAAGTAAATTGAAAAGGCAAAAAGAGATATTCTACGAACTGTACAAGTATTTTAAATGGGATAAATCGATACGATGTCATATCCCCGCCGGTGAGGTTATACGCTGCGCCGAAATTAGTAATTGAATCGAATCTAATATAGTTATAAAAGCCAATAGGAAGAAAAATAATGAGAAATGGTGCAATTACCGCCAAAGTATTCGATAGACCTTTGTAAGAGAAAAAAAGACGCTTACCGATCTCATCCTTAAAAATGGGGAAAGCGAGAAGGCATGCAAGTACATACTGAGGTCGGCATCCAAGTGTAAAAGCTAAAGAAAATGATCCAATCAATAGATATTTGTATCGATCTCTCGATTCTGTAAAGTGTCTTTTTGCTTTCAGCCAGAAAGCTATGCCAAGGAATGAAAAGGTTAAAGCCGATAAAATAGGTATCGGATAAATTCTTGGTAGAAATGCTTGTTCGAAAACACCGCAACCAAATGTTAATAAAATGAAACCAACTAGATAATTCCCAACAGTTAAGTTGGAAAAATAAGTTTTGCCGACCTGAATTAACAAGTATGCTGAAGAAAGAACAGTTGTAATTGCAAAGGCTGCTACCACAATATCTGTGCGAAGATCAACTCCTGTGATAATTTTGAACGGCAAAAAAGTAAGCAGACATGGAATAATTCCGAAATAACAGTAATAGTTTCCATCATAAAAGGCATAATCCCAATAAATTGAATCATGGATTTCCGAATTGAGCGCCGCTCTTTCAGCGGGATCATATGGATTGTCCATTTCGAGCAAAATATCCGAGACAGGTAAATCAAGTTCAACTCTCCCGTTGAGCAGGGCGTCCGTTAGATGATTATATTGATTTCCATCTTGTACTGCTTCTATTCCAGTATTATATTGAGCGCCGGCATCAAGCCACTCTCCCTGATTTGTTATACGAGTGAATCCTGCGGATAATAAGCTAATCAGAATAACAAAGCTCGAAAGTGCCACTTTAGACTTTCGGGACATTGAGTTCATTTTGATGTCCCAAATATGAGAGGAGGGGCGAAAGATGACATAGAGCAAATATATAGCAAGCATCAAAACAATTCGAACTTTAGAAATTGATAACAACACAGCACCTGATGGGGATGAGTAATCAGCTGCTAAGGAGATCCAAAACTTCCAGTTAAAAACTAGTGTTTCGATAAGCAGAATTGCCGTTACTGCCTTTACTAGATTCACAATATAACGGGTAAGCGGAGAACGAGACAGACTCTTCACAACATTCTACCTTTTCAGTCTAGTTTACTTCAATGCAAGGATTAGCTTAGCGAACACTGTGTTATATAGTATCCGTACACAAGATGTTATTCCATTTGGAAAGGGCAATGATCGGACAGCCGCCAACGATGCCCATGGAATTACATAATCCATTGAGTGTGTGCAGAAAATTGACATGCTATTTCTTCCAACAAAGTTTAGGAATACTCGAAATATACCTAGAAATGACGATTGCTTAATCTTTGAAACAAGAGATGAGAGCATGCAGACCATTAGGGTCCCAGAAAGAGCTGCAATCAATGTAAGCAATACTGAGTCATACCTTCGTGCTGCAAGCTCAAGATAACTAAAGCGCGCGGACACAAGCCAAATTGAAATAACGACAAGGAAAGTGAACCAGAATCTGCGAGGGCTTTGGTCAACAAAAAACAATTCCTTAGTTCTTGCGTTATAGCCAAACCACATGAAAAGAACTGCGACAAAGCTGATATCTAAGCTGAATGGTAGGTAGAAATGTAATACACCTCCTACTATATAGCCAGATAACGCAAGAATTGTCGAAATAAGACCGGTGCTTATTCGGCTGTCGCTATGGGACTCTCCAAATCTTAGTATAGCATTAAAAATCAGTTTACAAAAAAAGAGCGATACGAGGAACCAGGGCATTCCGACCGCAGCGAACCCAAAAGGCAGGACAGTTGTGCCAGACGCGAATAGGAATGTCATTATATTCTGGTATGCCCACGTCAAGGAAATACGATCACTTGTAACTAGTGACATAGTAATATGATAAATAAAATAAATGCATAGATATGGAATTACTAAACGCCTGACGGACGAATGCAAAAGCTCGCGCCAAGGCTTAATTCGAAACGTGTAGCCGCTTAAGATAAAGAATAATGGCATATGGAAAGAAAAAATAAGCTGTCTAAAGGGGGAATCATAGGAAATAGTATGTCCGATGATGACCGTTAGGCAGGCAATGCCCTTTGCTATATCAAGCCATTCGATGCGTTGTTTGGTTGCAGTCATAGTCACTCCGATACAGAAGATATCAAGTAAAGTATTCCATCAAATTAGTGATGGTCACTCTGGGTAAGCGGTGAATAGAATAATATGGAGGATATTTGACAGCGATGACGCTTATGACATACTTTTATGAAACGCCCTCCCATCTCCAAGCCTGCACATTTAACCACATTAAGTATACTGCGACATATTTTATAGCAGACTCTTGCATTTTCAGAGTAAATCGTTTCTGACCGAATGGGCTCAAAACCCTTTAGTGGCATCCTCTCCACAGGCTTCGATTCATCAGATTGGCCTAACCTCTGATCTGGGGCTGGTCTCACAGAATGTATGCGTATATAGTTTTAAAGTTGATATAATTCGCTGCTGGTCGCTAGATTAAAGTGTAATAGTTTCGTTTCTCGTGGCAGGGTGGCAGATAATAGTTTTGGAGTGTTGGATGTCTTCACCGTTGGTCTCAGTACTTGTTCCAATCTATAATGTGGAGCGTTACTTACGTGAATGCCTTGATTCGCTTGAAAATCAGACGCTTCCGGACATTGAGGTCATCTGCATTAATGATGGCTCTACAGATTCTTCACGGATGATAATTCAGGACTATCTTGATAGAGATTCTAGATTCAAGGTGATTGATAAGCCCAACTCAGGCTATGGGGCATCGATGAACATGGGCCTCGATATGTGTGTAGGAGAGTATATCGGTATTGTTGAGTCGGATGATTATATCGAGCCAGATGCATTTGAGGTAATGTACTCTGCTGCAAAAAAATATGATGCCCAGGTTGTTAAGTCTGACTTTTATTTATATTGGTCTGACCCCAATGTTATCAATCGCAAATTTGGATGGGTCGACGAAGTTATCGAGGGGCATATTAATCCGCAAATTGAGAGAGAGGTTTTTTATAGGAAACCTTCAATCTGGTCTGCGATTTACAAGAGCTCTTTTGTGCGAGACAATGATATTCGGTTTCTGGAGACGCCTGGAGCCTCTTATCAAGATGCGGGTTTTAATTTTAAGGTCTGGGCATCTGCCGATAACGCTGTTTTGATTAATAAGGCTTTTCTCCATTATAGGCAGGATAATGAAGCATCGTCAGTCAACTCACCTGGTAAGGTGTTCTGCGTTTGCGATGAGTACGCTGAAATGCATCGCTACCTTGACAATCACTGGCAAGATAGACAGTACCTTAGGTCCATTCTCGCTCGCATGAAGTTTGATAGCTATGAATGGAATTATGATCGCCTAAATGATGAGCTGAAGCAAAAGTTTCTCCCTCGGATGAGGGAAGAGGTTATCTCTGATGAGAGATGCGGCTACCTTGATCTTCGTGATTTTGATTCAAACAAAAGAACTTCACGAGATCTTTTATTACAAAGCTTTACGCTTTATGCGGCGGATCATGAGTCTTCTGTGTTACCAAGTTTGCTTTCAAGATTTACGCACTTGGTTCGAAGATACGGTATCAGCGTTGCTGTTCGTGTTGTTGCAGCTCATTTGTAATCGCGAGGTGTCTGGTTTTGAAAATAAGCGTCATCGTGCCCGTGTTCAACGTCGAGGCATATCTTCTCAGTTGCATCGATTCTATTCGCAAGCAGACCTTTCAGGAGTTGGAAATAATATGCGTTGATGATGGCTCTACCGATCGGTCTGGGGAGTTGTTAGCGCAGCTATCTCAAG
This sequence comes from Candidatus Collinsella stercoripullorum, assembly GCF_027669965.1. Classification (NCBI taxonomy): domain Bacteria; kingdom Bacillati; phylum Actinomycetota; class Coriobacteriia; order Coriobacteriales; family Coriobacteriaceae; genus Collinsella; species Candidatus Collinsella stercoripullorum. The sequence continues at coordinate 5,338 of NZ_JAQECM010000032.1, forward strand.
TTGAGCCGCGTCTTGTTGTCATAACTAAGGCGAATGGCGGCCTGTCGTCTGCTCGAAATGCGGGTATCAGGGCAGCGACGGGGGATGTTGTATGCTTTGTCGATTCTGATGACATGCTTGAAAAGAGTGCATGCGCTTCGATTGCGGAGGCATTTGAAACGCATAACGCCGATGTAGTCACCTTTGGCGCTTCTTGTTACCCAGCTCACCGCTCCACGCCTTGGCTCGACGAGACCTTAAGTCCTCGTGATGCTGTGTATGAAACCTTTTCTCCGGACCTTCTTTTTTCCGAAAAAAGTCATCCTTTCGCTTGGAGAACAGCTTGTCGTCGTTCATTTCTCCTTGAGACCGGGCTATTGTTTGATGATGACATCCGGTTCGGTGAGGACGAGCTTTTTCATTTCGCACTCTATCCTAGATCAAAAAAAACTGTACTTCTTTCAACTAAACTATACAAATATAGAATCAATAGAGCTGAGTCGCTAATGGCAACAAGGTCGAATAACACTTTTTTGAAGCTCTACGACCATCTTCGAATCATAGAGCATGTTTGTGCCGATTGGTCCCAGCAGGGATTTATTGATTTGTATTATCGGGACTTGCTTCGCCAAATTGCAGCATTCGTTCTCAGAGATATAATTGTTTCTCCTTCGCCTGTCCGACTCCAATTGATTCGTTTCCTTCGTTCAATCCTAGAAACCTTCTTTTCTTCAAAACAACTTGAAACCTTGCTTAATGATTCTTTATACGGCAAGATGGCCCAAGCTATACTAGAGGACTCGTCTTTCGCTTACCGTGGAAAACGTAAATACCTGATTTACAGGTATACGTTACAAACTAATCCTTGTGAATTTCTTCACGCAATCTGGCGGCGACTGGTCAATAATGGCCCAATTGGTCGTATCTCACTAAAGATAAAGATGCTCCTTCCTTTATCGGCTAAGGAAAATATATTGGCCAACCAGGATTTGATTTGGGAATTGGAAGACTCATGGATGCGCAGCAATGCATTGAAAATGCTGGATATGGAATTAAAATCAGCTGTTGTCGAGGGCGTTGCTGATGTCATTAGTTAAGTTAATAAAGGGCTTGCTCCCCATATCTTCACGCTCGTTTCATGCTTTACAGGACGACTTCCATTCATTTAGATTGGATTATAGTTATCAATACGAAACTATTATAAAGACTCTCGACAGATTATATGATCGAGTTGAAGTGGCTGACCGTGGGATCAACGGAAATATCGACTATAAATTTGAGGAGCGTACGCTTCCCGTAATACATCAATTGGTTGAGGATCTCGATGCCCACGACGCTCATATGAAGATGTTTGCATGGGAACAGTATCGTCGAGATGGCGAATCGCTCGACGATGCTAAGAAGCGCTTTTTCCGCAGCTTGCCTAAAGCAAGCGGCGGCATGCGCCTTTTGCAGCTTGGATGCGTCCATCTACTTCATGAGTTTGACCAAATCTGTGTACAGAACGGTTTACGATACTGGCTTGCATTCGGGACCTTGCTCGGCGCCGCTCGTCATGGGGGATTTATTCCGTGGGACGATGATGTTGACTTGGGAATGATGCGCGAGGACATCGATACGCTGATCGCATTGACCGAGCACGACGACCGCCATCGGGTAACGGTCGTTCATGACAAGTATTGGCCTTGCAGGCAAATTCGATTCTCGTATCGCGATGAATCGATACCATGTTTCCTCGATCTCTTCGTATACGATTGGGCCCCCAAGCTCGATTTCAATAATTGCGAACGCCATCGTGCGGCGCGTCGAAAGATGATCGAGCAGATTAACAGCGATGATTCACTTGATTTCTGGAACCAGCGCACATGGTATCCATCTAATGAGCAAGGGGCTGAGCTCATTCAGGCATATTACGACGAATGCCTTGATGACGTTCGCGCTCAAGGCTTGATTTGCGACGAAGAGGCCGCTCAGGCAATCATCTGGAGCATCGACAACCTCGATGACGGCAAGCAGCGAAGGATGATGTTTGGAACGTCTGAGATCTTCCCCCTTAGGCGAATGGATTTCGAAGGCGTCGAGCTCTACGTTCCAAACGATTACGAACTCGTTATCCGGAGCCGCTACGGTGATTACCTAACGCTTCCCAAAGACATCAATTCGCACTACCAGCATGTCGATCATGATGCACTCGATGGGGGAGAGGCGGAGACCGCGCTAAGGAAGATGCTTGGGACTGATGGTCCGGCGATCACGGGATAGGTTCCGTCGGTTATTTTGGGGCAGCGAATCGAAGGGATTCGCTGCCCCAAACTGAGTCTCGGACGGTAATCAAAGAATCGAGGTTTCCCGTAGAACCTCCAATGTCTGCTTGATACCTGCGGGGAGGGTGTACGCTGCGCCCCAGCCTAGATTTCGTGTTTTCGTCCCATCCATGAGTGCATATGTTGCCTTTGAATAACCCGCCTGTTCTACTGCGTCCGGAAGGTCGAGCACGACGGAAACGCCTCCGATTTCAGCAACCATATGTGCGAGGTCGATAAGCTTGGTGTCGTTCGCTTCATCTGCAAGGTTATACGCCTCGCCACTGGATCCTTTGAACAGCAGGTAGAGGATGCCGCTTACGACATCGGATGCGTGGAGGTAAGAGAACCTTTGCATGCCGGTGCTTTTGAGCGTAACGTCTCTGCCGGCTAGAGCGTTATGGATGAACTGCGACAGAGCTTTTGAGTCACTCGGTAACAGGGTGGGGCCATATGCTCGGGCGATGCGTGCAATGACAGCGTCGATTCCGAGCTGCGCCCGATAGGCTTGGCACATCGCTTCGCCGAGCCGTTTTGCTTCGGTGTATCCCGCTCGAACGGTATTGCAGTCAATGTATCCGCAGTACCCCTCATCAAATCGTTCGGTATCTCCTCGATTCTCCCCGTAAATCTCAACTGAAGAAGCGAACAGAATACGTCGAGAGTTTTCTGCTGCAGCGTAGTCGAGCAGATTCTGCAGTCCGATAACGTTTGCTTGGATAGTCCCTATGGGATTCGAGGCATAGGCTCGCGGATGCGTAGGACTGGCAAGATGGAAAATGAAGTCGGCGCGTTCAGATGGACGAGCACCGAATGAGCCGATTTCCAGCTCCTCAATCGAGAAGAGTCTGTCGTCATGGTATGGGAGGCGCTTCTGCGCCCTGCTCGCATCTCTGCTAATTGCGATAACTCTGCAGTGTAGACCATGGAGTTCATTTGCTCGCATGAGCACGTCTACGAGAAGCGTTCCGATCATACCCGTCGCCCCGGTAATGAGCACACTGGTATTCGCGAGGTCAGCCCATGGGAGATCCGATGCGACGATGCGCTCTATGTCGCGCGTGTATGCGGGAATGCGTAATCGATTCATCGTTGTCGTCCCTTTCCTTCTATCGTGAGATACGCTTTGAACGTTTCGAGATTCTCCGGTGTTGTGAGTTTCAGGTTCTTATCGGAACCAGAAGCGAAATGAAGGGTTTCTCCAAGTTCGACCATCATGGTGTTGGTGTAGCTTGATCCCGATATGCCTATACCCAGAGAGAACGCCTTGCGATATGAGTGCAACAGCTTAGCGTAGCGATACGCCTGGGGGGTGGATACACGCCTCAGGGTCTCCCGCGGGATATAGCGGGTTGTGGTTTGGGGGTTGTCGTCATCGATGATGAAGATTTGCTCGTTATACGGCATGCTCGAAACGGCGTTCCCATATCTATCGCAGACGCGGATGACGTCGGTGAGGACCTCTACATCAAGCATGGGGCGAACGCCGTCGTGAATGATGACAGTGTCATCGTCGCTCAGCTTCTTTTCAAGAGCATAGACGCCGTTGCGAATCGATTCCTGCCCAGTTGATCCCCCTTTGACAATCCAGCGAAGTTTCGAGATCCCGTATTGCTCGGAATAGCTTCTGAGTATCTCTTGCCAACCATCGAGGCAGACTACGGCGATTGCATCGATAAGGGGGTGGTGTTCAAAGGTTTCAAGCGTATAAATGATGACCGGTTTACCGAAAATGTCGATGAACTGCTTCGGAACATCTTGGCCCATGCGCGAGCCAATACCTCCGGCGATGATGATGGCAACGTTCACAGGTGACCTCCGAAGTTGGCGGTACTGACATGGATGCGGTGGGTGTACGGGGACTTTGCCAATATAGCAGGAATGGTGCCCCTTGTTCGAATCGTAGGGGAGCTGCGGCTGTTCGCCGGCGTTTAAGACTGGGTGAGCGCCGAGGCGATGTCCCTAACGCCGCTTCGCGTTGCGGCTGCGCTCAGATGGTCTTCGCTCGCTTCCAGCTGTATCCTCAATTCCCCTGTCGCTCAGCAGCGGGAACGAGAGCATCAGGGGAGCGATGTAGACGATCGGAACCGTATACCAGTACAGCTCGATGGGTCCGATGAGGAACGTGCACAGAAGGAGCAGCGGAACCAGCGACATCCCCAGCGACATGAGGTTTCGGCGGGCGATCGACCAGGCGGCGACGGTGATCGGGATGACGAACGCATACAGTCCGTAACTCGAGAGAACGGGAAGGTGGAAAGCCTGAATCGAGTCGATGCGCTCGAGTGCCTCGTACGGCCTCTGCAGCGGTTCGGGGCGCTCCGACCTGAAGACCTGCAGAGCGGACTCCGCCTCCCGTTTCCCGCCCTCGGGGAAAAACGACGCCCACCCCTCCATCCGCGCGTCGGTGAGCAGCTCGTCTTCCAGGTCGTGACCGTAGTTGATTGGGATGTCCAGTGAGAACCATTGGCTGGCGATGTTCATGAAGGATGTCAGATAGTCATCCGGATGCTCGAGTCCCAGCTCGATCCAGTACTTGACGAGCGTCCTCACGTCGCCATCCGGGTAGATGCATCCTGTCGCCTCGTCGGAGCGCCAGGGGTTGTAGACCTGCACGGCACGGTCGATCTGGATGTATTCGGAGAGCTCTCGCCGTTCGCCGTCGCTTAAGGCGGAGGGGTTCTCCTTGACGGTGTAGACGACCTGCTGGACGGGCACCGAGACCATCTCGTACGTGGTGTTCTGCGTCGCCCCGAACATCGCAACGCTCAGGGGGTTCCAGATAAGCAGGAAGGCCAACGCCGGAACCGTTCCTGCGGCGAAGGTGCGCGCAGCCCACGACCTCTTGCCGCGAATCTGGGTGAGGGCGAAAAGAACCAGCGTCGGGGTCAGCACATACAGCATGGTTCGCTTCGATGCGATGCAGATGAAGATCGAGACGATCGTCCCGATCAGATACAGCCTGCGCTGCAGGCACGCGCCGCGCGTGCGGGCGATCTCGACCACGCAGATCATCGAGAGGACGAACGACCAGCCGTTCCACGAGTCCTTCGACATCGCATCGACCGGTTGGTAGATGACCCGTGCGAACGAGTAGAAGACGAGGAAGATGACGAGGGCTGTATCGGGAACCCCGCGGCGCCTGAGGTACACGAGCGGCAGGGAGAAGCACGCTGCGGTGAGAGCGCATTGGACGATGATGTAAATGCTCAACCCGATGAGCGGGGACCCGAGGGCCGCCCCCATGTCCCAGAAGATGCCGAAGCAGAGCGTGTCGAAGATGGGATGCTGGGTGTAATAGTCGACATAGCCGAAATACTGCAGATACTGGGGGATCGAATCGTCGCGCATGGTCCCGGGAAGATTCGGGATCACCCAGAGCAGCCAAGCTGCCATCATGAAGAGGAAGCATGCGAGGTACAGGCCGCGGTCGCTGAGGCGGATCGATAGGATGGGCGACCTGGCCGGAGCGCTCGCGCTGGCGGTGCGGTCATGCGCCGGCCTGTCCCAGAACGATACCAGCGCCCTGATGACCAGATACAGCGCCGTCGCGTACAGGACGATCTTGACGACGAGGACCGCCGCATCTGCAGGGCCTGCGATATGAAGGGACTGATACCGGACGAAGCGCGTACCCGTATTGCTCAGCAGGGAGATGACGATGCTCAGGACGCATGAAAGCACGTCGAACGTCCCCCAGGTGCGTCGAATGAAGGCGGCGGCCCGATGTTCTCCGAGGGGGGGGGGGACCCTGTCCCGACATATCGTTGTTCAAAGAAGCCTCTCCCACTGAAACCCGTATCCCGATTCCGATCCCGATAGACCGACATCGTACAGCCGACCCGGGCCATTCCCGTCCGGTTTCTTCCACTGAGAAATGCTATCCCGCATGGGACGGACATTCAATAAGCAGCGGAGCGAGTGCCCGATACAGGTGCGCACCACAATAAAACACATCGAATCCGCCCGCCTGTCCGCACCTTCAAGTAGACTGGTACGAATACGAACCCGACCGGATCATGGAGATGACCCGCATGGCTCTGCCTTTCAAACTCGCCAACGTCCTTCTGCGCGTGGACGATCACGCCGCACGGCATCCGGAGCTCTACTTCCGCACCGGGCGCGGTGCCGCGGCCTACGATGCAGGCGCTGCCGCGCTCGTCTGCACCGGCCCGGTCGACTTCCTCACCTACCTGAACGCGCTGCCCGCGTGCAAATGGCACCGGTATGCCGGCATCGAAGCGGTGCGCCTGCATATCGAGGTCGCGGGCTCCGGGGACCTGCTCGTCGAGGGCGTCGCGTCCGGCGCGCAGGACCGCCGCGCGATCTCGTCGCATGCCGTCTCCGCTCCGTCTGCCGACCCCGCTGTCCTGGACATCGAGATCCCCTGCGCCTCCGAGGACCTGATCGGCTTTACGCTCGCCCCCGCGGCGGGGGAGCGCCTGACGGTCCTCCGGGCTTATTGGTACGCCGAGGTCGATCCCGCTCGCGTGAACCCGGTGCGGCTCGCGCTCGCCACCACCACCTTCAAGAAGGAGGCCTACATCACCGCGAACATCGACCTCGTCCAGGAGGGCATCCGCGCCGAGGGCGCTCCCATCCTCGGGAGCTTCCACATGTTCGTGGTGGACAACGGCCGCACGCTCGACGCCGAGGCGCTCACCGACGACCTGGTGACCGTGCTGCCCAACCCCAACGTCGGCGGGTCGGGCGGATTCGCCCGCGGCATGATGGCCGCGACGGAGACCCCAGGGGAGTACACGCACGTCCTCGTCATGGACGACGACGTCCGCATCATGCCCGAGAGCCTCATCCGCACCTACAACCTGCTGTCGCTCGCGCAGGGCTCCTATCGGGGCGCCTTCGTGAACGGGGCCATGCTCTCGCTGGAGGACCCCACGCGCCAGTTCGAGGACGTGTCTTACGTGGTCAACTCGGGCGCCTACCGTCGCGTCAAGGGGGACCTGCACGTCGGGGAACTGCCCGACGTGATCGAGAACGAGCGCATCGACGTGGAGGTGCCCCGCGCCTACGGCGCCTGGTGGTACAGCTGCATCCCGGTGTCCGCCATCGAGGAGAACGGCCTGCCCATGCCGTTCTTCATCCGCTGCGACGACGTCGAGTTCGGCATGCGCAACGACCCCGTCTACATGACCATGGGCGGCATCTGCGTGTGGCACGAGAGCTTCGAGGGGCGGTTCCGCGCCTCGGTCGACTGCTACCAGTACATCCGCAACTTCCTCGCCATGATCGCGGTGGACGACTGCGCCTCCGAGGCGCTGTTCATCGTGCGCCTGCAGCGCAGCGTGCGCCAGGACCTGCGCGACCTCGACTACAGCGCCGCGGAGCTGCTGCTCGACGGCTTCGAGGACTACCTCAAGGGCCCCGAGTACCTTCAGGCCCTCGACGGGTCGGCCCTCATGGCGGCCAACGGCGCGCGCAACGAGAAGCTCGTCCCCGTGGAGGAGCTCGACCCCGCACTGCTGCGCGCGGCGGGCGTGACCGACGGGGTGCTTTCCCATGCTAATCTTGAGGCTCGTCCCTCGCGCTTCATGAAGCTATGGCGCTCGCTGCCCTACGACAAGCACTACCTGCCCCGTCCCCTGCTCGGCAGCCGTCCCGGCTACGTGGTCAAAAACGGCGCCGCGACGCTCGAGGGCAGCTCGACGGGCCGCCGGACCATCGTGTTCTTGGACCCCACGCGCACCAAGGGGGCCATCCGCCACATGGATCGGGCGCGCTTCCGCACCATCCGCCAGCGCGAGCACGAGCTCATGCGGCGCTATCGCGCCGAGGGCAAGCGGGTGCGCCAGGCGTGGAAGGACGCCTTCCCGTACATGACGTCGCGCGCGTTCTGGGAGAGCTACCTGGGCCTGAAGTAGGCGGGGCGAGCGGTGCGGAAGCGCCGCGGCCTTCGGATGCCGTCATGAAGCGGGCCGGCCTCGCGGCCGGCCCGAGATCGTCTTCGTTTTGAACGGCGGCTCTGCCCGAGCGGCTACCGCGCCCGCTCGTGCTCCATCTCGCGGTTGACGGCGAGCTCCCATTGCTTGCGCTCCACCTTGGCGACGGAGTCGAGGATCATCCCCGTGGCGAGCGAGAGCCCGCAGAGGAACACGAGGGCGCAGGCGAGCACGGCGGTGGGCAGGCGCAGAACCAGCCCGGTGCGGAAGAACTCGGCGATCACGGGGATGCCGGCGACGAGGCCCAGAAGGAGGAACAGTAGAGCGATCAGGCCGAAGAACTTCATGGGCCGGTAGTTCTTGAACAGCCCGGCGATGGTCATGATCACCTTCGCCCCGTCGGAGAACGTGGAGAGCTTCGACTCCGAGCCCTCGGGCCGGTCGCGGTAGACGATGGGCACATCGAGGATGCGCCAGCGCCGGTCGACCGCGTGGATCGACAGCTCGGTCTCGATCTGGAACCCGTCCGAGAGGACGGGGAAGGTCTTCACGAACGCGCGGGAGAACGCGCGGTAGCCCGTCATGACGTCGTCGAAGGCGTAGCCGTAGATCCACTTGATCATGGCGCGGACGAGGTCGTTGCCGAATCCGTGGAACGCGCGCTTGTTCTCCTCCGCGTACGTCCCGTTGGAGAGGCGGTCGCCCACGGTCATGTCCGCGTGTCCGGAGAGGATGGGCCCGCACAGGGCGCGCGCGGCGTCCGCGGGGTAGGTGTCGTCCCCGTCGACCATGAGGTAGCAGTCGGCGTCGATGTCGCGGAACATCTGGCGGACGACGTTGCCCTTGCCCTGGCGCGGCTCGGACACCACGACGGCGCCCGCGGCGGCGGCCAGCTCGGCGGTGCGGTCGGTGGAGTTGTTGTCGTAGACGTAGACCGCGGCGCCCGGCAGCTCCCGGCGGAAGTCCGCGACGACCTTCCCGACGGTGACCTCCTCGTTGTAGCAGGGGACGAGGACGGCGATGCGGCTGTTGTCAAGGTCTGCTGGCATGGAAATGTGCTCCTCGGCGGAATGTCGAGACGCCCCGTTCCCGGGGCGTCCGCGTGCGTGCTGTGGTGCGCCATGTCGGATTCGAACCAACGACCTTGGGATTAGAAGTCCCCTGCTCTATCCAACTGAGCTAATGGCGCGTGCTCACCAGATTATAGAGGATGCCCGGGCGCGCGGGGCGGCGGGCGGCGAGGGCCACGGCAGGCGCATAATTCGGCGGCGCCCATACGGAGGCGCAGCTCCTCCGCCGTGCAGGGGCGGGACCCGGCTCGCACTCGTGGGCCCTGCGTGCGTGTTCCCGCTCCTCCGCCGTTCCGGCGCGGGACCCGTCTACCCCTCGAGCCGCTGCATCCCGCTTCTCCGCCGTGCGGCGCGGAGCTCGCTCATCCCTTGAGCCGCCGCATCCGCCATCCGCCCCCGTGGCGTCCTCTCCGCGTGTCTCCGTCGACCCTGCGGCGTGGTATGCTTTCCCACAGGATTCGACGGCGTCTCGCGCCGGCGCTCCGCGCGCGGACTCTGCAGATGGGAGAGGTGGCTCATGGCCCAGCACGACGACCGCATCGAGACAGGCGAGCACAGGGGGATCATCTCACGCATGGTCTCGGCGCTGAGGCGCCGCGACCCCGAGGCCGGCCGCGAGGCGGGTCCCTCGGTCGAAGCGGCCCCCGTCCCGGCCTCCGCCGCGCCGTCCGCCGAGCGCCCGGGTGCATCCGCCGCGGCCGACGCCCCCTTCGTCTCGGTCGAGCAGGTGCTCATGGGCGTCGAGCTCGCCGACCGCGATGAGGCGCTCGCCTTCATCTCCGCGCGCGCCGTCGGCCTCGGCCTGGCGGACGACGCCGCGGAGCTCGATGCGGCGTTCCACCGCCGCGAGGCGGAGGGCACCACGGGCATGATGGACGGCTTCGCCATCCCGCACGCGAAGTCCCGCGCCATCCGCCGCGCGTCGGTGCTCGTCGTCCGCGCGGACGCGGGCATCGCGGGCTGGGACACCATGGACGAGCTCCCCGTCACCGTCGCCATCGCGCTGCTCATCCCCGACTCGGAGGACGGCGCCGCCCACCTGCGGCTGCTCTCCCGGGTCGCGGAGTCGCTCATGGACGACTCCTTCCGCGCGGCGGTCATGTCCGCCGCCTCCCCGGAGGACATCGCCCGCATCCTCAACGACCGGCTGCGATAGGCGCGCCCGCGGAGGGGGTCCTATTTGCCCCCGAACGCCGTTCTTGCGGCCCATCCATGCTGCGATGGGGTAAACTATGCTCGTCATATGTTGCGCCGGTCGAGCTCGTCGGCGGGCGCGATCTGAGCAACAAAGGAGTCAAAGTATGGTTTCTGAGAAGGTCACCCTCATCAACCCGCAGGGCCTCCACATGCGTCCGGCCGGCCTGTTCGCCTCCACCATGGGCAAGTTCGCCTGCGACGTGACCATCGTCACCGCCGACAAGGAGGTCAACGGCAAGAGCCCCATGGCCCTCATGGCCGCCGGCATCCCCTGCGGCACCGAGGTCGAGGTCCGCTGCGACGGCACGGACGAGAACGAGGCGCTCGCCGCCGCGCTCGACCTCATCAAGAGCGGCCTGGGCGAGTAGCCCGGCCGTCCCTCTGAGGAACCGCCTTCCGATCTCGTTTGGTTTTTCGGCGCGGGACCGCACGCGGCTCCCGCGCCTTTGCAGGGGAGTCCGGGTCATCCGGGCTGCATAAGGAGAGGAAAAGCAATGTACGAGGGAGTTAACGCATCCGAGGGCATCGGCATCGGCACCGTGGCCGTCGCGGTCGAGCCCGACCTCACGTTCACGCCGCATGTCGTCGAGGACGCCGCGGCCGAGAAGGCCCGGTTCAAGGCCGCCCTCGAGGTCTTCTGCGAGAAGACCGAGGCCCAGGCCGAGCACATGAAGACCAGCGTGGGCGAGGCCGAGGCCGAGATCATGAGCGGCCATGTCACGCTCGCCCAGGATCCCGAGCTCACGGGTGCCATCGAGGCCTCTATCGACGGCGGCACCTGCGCCGAGCAGGCGCTCGTCGAGACGAGCACGATGTTCGAGAACATGTTCCTGTCCATGGACGACGAGGTCTTCCGCCTGCGCGCCGCCGACATCGCGGACATCCGCACGGGCATCCTCGCCGAGCTGCTGGGCCGCGAGGTCGTCGACCTCTCCGTCCTGCCCGCCGGGACCATCATCGTCGTCCACGACCTCACCCCGTCCATGACGGCCACCATCGACAAGGCCAACGTCGCGGGCATCGTCACCGAGACCGGTGGCCGCACCTCGCACTCCGCGATCATCGCCCGCGCCCTGGAGATCCCGGCCGTCCTGTCCGTGTCCAACGCCTGCGGCGCCCTGCACAACGGGATGACCGCCATCGTCGACGGCTCCAAGGGCGTCGTCATCGGCGAGCCGGACGAGGAGACCCTGGCCGATTACACCGAGCGCGCCGAGCAGTTCGCCGCCGAGAAGCGCGCCCTCGAGGCTTTCCGCGGCAAGCCGAGCGTCACCGCCGACGGCATCGCCAAGGTGCTCGCCTGCAACATCGGCTCGCCCGACGACGTCAACGGCGCCCTCGACCACGACGCCGAGGCCATCGGCCTGTTCCGCTCCGAGTTCCTGTTCATGGACGCCAAGGAGCTCCCCAGCGAGGAGGAGCAGTTCGAGGCGTACCGCAAGGTCGCCGTGGCCCTGAAGGGCGCCCCGGTCATCATCCGCACCCTCGATGTGGGCGGCGACAAGGAGATTCCCTACATGAATCTCCAGAAGGAGGAGAACCCCTTCATGGGGTACCGCGCCATCCGCTACTGCCTCGACAACCCCGATGAGTACAAGGTCCAGCTCCGCGCCCTGCTGCGCGCCAGCGCCTTCGGCGACATCAAGATCATGGTGCCGCTCGTCACCTGCGTCGAGGAGATCCGCGCCGTCAAGAAGCTCGTCGAGGAGTGCAAGGCCGAGCTGCGCGAGGAGGGTCGCACCTTCAACGACAACATCCAGGTGGGCATCATGATGGAGACGGCCGCCGCCGCCAACATCCCCGACCTGCTCGCCAAGGAGTCCGCGTTCTTCTCCATCGGCACCAACGACCTCACCGGCTACACCATGGCCTCCGACCGCGGCAACGACCGCGTGGCCTACCTGTACAGCTGGTACTACCCGGCGGTGCTCCGCGCGATCAAGAACATCATCGAGGCCGGCGTGCGCGCGGGCATCATGGTCGGCATGTGCGGCGAGGCCGCTGCCGACCCGCTGCTCACCCCGCTGCTGATCGCCTGGGGCATGGAGGAGTTCTCGACCTCCGCTCCGAGCATCCTGCGCACGCGGAAGGCCATCTCGCAGTGGACCAAGGCCGAGGCGGACGAGCTCGCAGCCAAGGTGCTCGAGCTGTCGACCGCCGAGGAGGTCAAGGCGCTTCTCGAGGCCAACGCCCGGTAGGTGTCTTGATGGCGATCGACGTGCCATAACGTTGTCTCAGGGCCGCGCATCCCCGGGTTCTCCGCCCGGGGTCGCGCGGCCCTTTGTGAAAGGGGAGATTGACCATGTTCTACACGCTGACTGCAAACCCTGCCGTCGACATGACCGTCTCGTGCGGCCCGCTCGTGCCCAACGAGAACATCCGCTCGGGCTCGGCGAGCTACACGCCCAACGGCAAGGGGCTCGACGTCTCGTTCGCCCTGAAGAAGTTCGGCGTCGACTCCGTCGCGCTCGGCTTCTTCGCCGGCTTCACCGGCAAGTACATCGTCGAGGAGACCATGAACATGGGGTGCCTGTGCCGCCCGGTGTGGATCGACGGCGTCACCCGCATCAACACGTACCTGAACGACGGCGAGAACGAGTACGGCGTGCTAAACCCGGGCGCCCCGCTCACCCCGCAGGGCGAGCAGGAGCTCTACAAGATCCTGGACACCGCCGGCAGCCTCGACTGCCTCGTGGTCTCCGGCTCGGTGCCCCCGCGCGCATCCGCCGACTTCCTCGACCAGGTCGTGAACCATGCCCAGGCCCGCGGCGCCGACGTGGTGCTCGACCTGTCGAGCAGCAAGCTGAAGGACCTCTGCCAGAAGAAGCCGCTGCTGATCAAGCCCAACCACCACGAGATGCGCGAGATCTACGGCGTGCGCATCGACACGCACGAGGACGCCAAGCGCGCGCTGCGCATGGCGCATGAGTCCGGCGTGCAGAACGTCCTGCTCACCATGGGCAGCCGCGGCAGCGCCTACTTCTCCAACGGCGAGGACGTCTGGTACGCCCGCCGCGAGTTCAACATCAAGCTCGTCTCCTCGGTCTGCGCGGGCGACTGCACGCTCGCCGCGTTCCTGTACAAGTGGTACGAGAACCGCGACAACGTCGAGGAGGCCCTGAAGCTCGCCATGGCCACCGGCGCCAACGTCGCCGAGAGCGTCGGCTTGGGCGACTTCAGCCACGTCGACGAGTACAGCCGCCGCGTCGTGGTGGAGAAGCTGCCGCGCTAGGGCTATGCGCCCTGCAGGGGAGACTCGCGCGGGCGCCGGTAGACCGGTTCGATGCGCCCCGCGGCCCGAAGGAGGCCGCGGGGCGCTTTCGTCATACGGCGCCCCTCAGGTCAGGTCGAGGTACGCGATCAGGTCCGCGCGGCGGTTGGGGACCGCCCCGGTGACGGCGCCCTCGAGCGCGCGGCGGAGCAGCTCGCCGATGCGCGGCCCCGGTTTCACGCCGGCGTCCAGGAGGTCGCGTCCGCGCAGATCGAGCGAGTCGAGGTCGTACGCCTCGCGGTTGGCGAGAAGCTCGCGCACCATCTCGCGCATCCGCTCGATGTCCTCGACATACGAGAAGCACGAGGGGGCCTTCCCGAGCGCGTCGGCGCGCTTGAGGTCGAACAGCTCGCCCATGAGGCGCGGCGTGTCGAGGCCCTCGCCGGAGAACAGGCCCATGGCGCGCAGCAGGTCCTCGCGCTCCGCCATCATGGGGCGGTCGTGGTAGCGGATGAGCAGGCACGCGTCGCGTATCACGTCGCCCGGCACGGAGAGGCGCCGCATGATCGCGCGCGCCATCTTCGCGCTGAGCTCCGGATGGCCGTAGAAGTGCCCGCGCCCGCGTTCGTCCCGGGTGAAGGTCGCCGGCTTGCCGATGTCGTGGAGCAGCGCCGCCCACATGAGCGAGGGCGACGGGGGCTGATCGGGGTCGCCCCCGTCGATCCGGAAGCGCGACAGCTCGCCCGCCACCGTGAGCACGCGGGCGATGTGCTCGTACACGTCGTAGGCGTGGTAGGGGCTGCACTGGTCGAACCCTCGGCAGGCCGCGAGCTCGGGGATGGCGGCGCACATGAGCTCGGGGTGGTGCAGGAGGGCGTCCCCGCCGTGCGCGGTGACCAGGATGCCCTCGAGCTCGATGCCCACGCGCTCGCGGGCGACGCGGTCGAGCAGGGGGGCGCAGTCGGCCAGCGCGGCGGCGGTGGCCTCCTCGATGCGGAAGTCGAGCCGGCATGCGAAGCGCACCGCGCGCAGCATCCGCAGGGCGTCCTCCTCGAAGCGGCGGCGGGGGTCGCCCACCGCGCGGATGAGCCCGCGCGCGAGGTCGCCGGCCCCGTCGTAGAGGTCGAGCAGCCCGCGCTCGGGATGCCACGCCATGGCGTTCACGGTGAAGTCGCGCCGCGCGAGGTCGTCCTCCACGCGCTCAGCCCGAGTGACCTGCTCGGGGTGGCGGCCGTCGGTGTAGAAGCCGTCCAGGCGGTAGGTGGTGACCTCGATGCGCTCGCCGTCCTCCACCGCGGTGATCCCGCCGAAGCGGATGCCGGACTCGACCACGCGGATCCCCGCCGCGCGCAGGGCAGCCTCGCTGTCCTGCCACGATCCTGAGCAGCAGAGGTCGACGTCGTGGCCCGCGTCCCCCCTGAGCGCGTCGCGGACCCACCCGCCGACGACCCAGGCCTCGAGCCCGGCGTCCTCGAGGACGCGCAGCACGCGCTCGCCGGCCCGGGAGAGCCCGATGCCGTTCAACTGGGGACGCATCTTCGCATCCATCACGGATTCCACCGCCTTCTGTCCCTTGGCCCTGCGTACCAGTATACCGTTGACCCGCCCATGGGGCGCCTCCGTGCATGGCGCTCCGGGCGATGCCGCCGCCCGCCGCGGCGCGGGGGCGCTGCCACCCGTCCGACGGCCCCGGTTCGCCGGCCCCGATGCCGACGCGCACGCCGTGGGCGCGTTACCGCGGCGGGCACGTGGCACGCGGGTTGCGCCCCTCGGATATGGGAAATTGTTGACGGCCGGCCCCCGGCCCGCGCGCGGGGTATGCTAGCGGTCGGACCTGTAAACCTACCGGACCTAGGGGAACACCGACCGATCCATCCCGCGCCGCCCCCCCGTGGCGGGCGCCTGCGGGCTCGGGCTGCGTCGGCGCAGCGCAACCGCGCCCTCCTCGCCCTCGCCCGCGTCCGTCTCGCCGCGGCGGCATCTGGCGCGAACGCGATCGGTGGTTCCCCGGGCTTGATGAAAGGAGCCTCCATGGACCGCAACCCCGCCCTCACGCCGGAGGTCATCGCGGGCGCCCGCGCCGCCCTCGAGGGCGACCGCGCATGCGCCATCGCCCGCAACGCCGTCACCAGCGCCGGCATCGCCTCCGCCGCCCGCAACCCCCAGGCGGCGGCGCTCGCCACCACCACCTTCGATATCCAGCTCGAGCAGGGGGATATCACCGACCAGAAGCGCTCGGGCCGCTGCTGGATGTTCGCGAGCCTCAACACCATGCGCTTCCGCATCATGAGGAAGCTCGGCCTCAAGACCTTCGAGCTGTCCCAGGCCTACCCGCTGTTCTGGGACAAGTACGAGCGCTCCAACTGGTTCTTCGAGAACGTCATCGCCACCGCCGGCAAGCCCCTGGCGGACCGCGAGGTCGCCTACCTGCTCACCGACCCGCTGTGCGACGGCGGGCAGTGGGACATGTTCCGCTCCCTCGTGAAGAAGTACGGCGTGGTGCCCAAGGAGGCCATGCCCGAGACCTTCCACTCGTCCAACACGGGCGACCTCAACCAGCACCTGACGCGGTACCTGCGCGCCGGGGCCAAGCGGCTGCGCGACGCCGTCGCGGCCGGGGCGGACGCCGGCGAGCTCGCGCGGATCAAGTCCGGGCTCATGGACGACGTATACCGCTACCTGGTCATCTGCCTGGGCGAGCCGCCGGCGAGCTTCGAGGTCCTCATCCGCGACGACGCCAACGAGCTCAAGGCGAGCGGCACCTACACACCCCAGGCCTTCTTCGCCGAGTTCGTCGACATGGACCTGGACGACTACATCTCGGTCATCAATGCGCCGACCTCGGATAAGCCCTATCTGCGCTCCTACACCGTCAAGTTCCTCGGCAACGTCGTCGAGGACGGCGGGGTGCGCTACGTGAACCTGCCGATCGAGTCGCTCAAGCGCATGGCGGTTGCCCAGCTCTCCGACGGCCTGCCCGTGTGGTTCGGGTCCGATGTGGGGCAGAGCTTCCTGCGCGCGGACGGCGTGCTCGACCCCGCCGCGCTCGATATCGACGGGCTGTTCGGCATGGACATCGAGGCCGGCCTGGACAAGGCTGCCCGCCTGGACTACGGCGAGTCGCTCATGACCCACGCCATGACGCTGCAGGGCGTGAACCTGGACGGCGACGGCAACCCCACCCGCTGGCGGATCGAGAACAGCTGGGGCTGCGACCGCGGCAAGAAGGGTTACGACATCGCGTCGGACGCCTGGTTCTCCGAGTACGTCTACCAGGTGGTCGTGGACAAGAAGTACCTGACGGCCGAGGAGCTCGCCGCCTACGAGTCCGCTCCGGTCGAGCTCGCCCCCTGGGACCCCATGGGCGCGCTCGCCCGCTAGGCGGCTCCCGCCGGCAGCGCCCGCCCGCCGCGCTCCCATATCCGCCGACCCGCGGCCTTCTGCCCGATCGGTCCTCGCGCCCCGTCCGGAGGGATCCCCCCGGGCGGGGCGCTTGCGTTGGAGTCGACTCCAATGATACGATGCCCAGGTCGGTAACACGAATCATGGTATTCGTAACACTTTTGAAGGATTCACATGGAAGCTGCAGGTACGGCAATCACGAGGCGCGGCCTTCTGGGCGCCGCGCTCGCCGGGGCGGCGTCGGCGCTCGCCGGCTGCTCGGGCGGGGATGGGGCATCGGCCGGCTCGGGCGCATCGGGCGGGGTCGATCCCTCGCGTCAGGTCGTCGTGGCCATGAACGCGGGCAGCGAGCCCGCGGCGGGGTTCGACCCCCTCGTCGCGTGGGGATGCGGCGAGCATGTGCACGAGCCGCTCATCCAGTCGACCCTCATCGTCACGGACGACGAGCTGAACTTCACCAACGACCTCGCCACCGAGTACCTGTGCTCGGACGACGGGCTCACCTGGACGTTCACCATCCGCGACGACGCGCGCTTCAGCGACGGGGAGCCCCTGACGGCCGCGGACGTCGCCTTCACGGTGAACGCCATCGCCCACGGCGGCACCTCCGAGGCGGACCTCTCGATGGTCGACGAGGCGGTCGCCCTGAGCGACACCGTGGTGGAGCTGCGCCTGAGCAAGCCCTACAACGCGCTGCTCTACACCCTCGCCGTCATGGGTATCGTGCCCGAGCACGCCTACGGCGAGGGGTACGGGGAGAACCCCGTCGGCTCGGGCAGGTACCTGCTCGAGCAGTGGGACCGCGGGCAGCAGGTCATCTTCCGCGCGAACCCCGATTACTACGGCGAGGCCCCCAACATCGAGCGCCTCTTGGTCGTGTTCATGGACGAGGACGCGGCGCTCGCCGCGGTGCAGGCCGGGCAGGTGGACATCGCCTACACCTACGCCACCCACGCGGACCGGTCCTTCGAGGGCTACCGGCTCGCCGCGTACGGGACCGTGGACTCGCGCGGGATCTCCCTGCCCTGCGTGGAGGCGGGGGGCGCCAAGACGGTCGAGGGGGATATGGTGTACCCGACGGGCAACGACGTGACCTGCGACGTGGCGGTCAGGCGGGCCATCTGCCGGGGCGTCGACCGCCAGGCGGTCATCGACCACGTGATCGCGGGGTACGGCACCGAGGCCTTCAGCGTGGGCGACGGCATGCCGTGGTCCAGCGACGACATGCGGGTGGAGTACGACCGCGCCGGCGCCTGCGAGCTGCTCGACGATGCGGGGTGGACGGTCGGCGGGGACGGCATCCGCGAGCGCGACGGGGTGCGTGCCGCCTTCGACCTGTGGTACGCGTCGGATGACTCGGTGCGGCAGGCGATCGCGAACGAGTTCGCCGACCAGATGCGCGAGCTCGGCATCGAGGTCTCGCCGCGCGGCGGCAGCTGGGACGAGATCTACCCGCACCAATACGAGAGCCCCGTGCTGTGGGGCTGGGGGTCCAACTCCCCGGTGGAGGTCTACGAGCTCAACTACTCGACGGGGTGGGGCAACTACGCCTGCTACGAGAGCGCGACGGTCGATGCGTACCTGGACGCGGCGCTCGCGCAGACGGACATGGGCTCCTCCTTCGACCTGTGGCGGCGCGCCATGTGGGACGGCGCCGAGGGCGTGGCCCCGCAGGGCGCCGCGACCTGGTGCTGGATCGCCAACGTCGACCACCTCTACTTCCAGCGCGACGGGCTCGACGTCGCGGACCAGAAGCCCCATCCGCACGGGCACGGGTGGTCGCTCGT
Organism: Candidatus Collinsella stercoripullorum; assembly: GCF_027669965.1. Classification (NCBI taxonomy): domain Bacteria; kingdom Bacillati; phylum Actinomycetota; class Coriobacteriia; order Coriobacteriales; family Coriobacteriaceae; genus Collinsella; species Candidatus Collinsella stercoripullorum. The sequence continues at coordinate 24,187 of NZ_JAQECM010000032.1, forward strand.
GAACAACGTCGACCGCTGGAGCTGGAGCGCGTGAGCGGCCGTCGCCCGATGACGGGGGCGGGCGACGGGTGCGCGCCCGCCGCCCCCGGTCGGCTCCGGGGCGCACGGCGCATGCCCGCCGCCCTGCGCTTCGCCGCCGGCCAGCTCGCCCGCTTCGCCCTGCTCATGGTCGCGGTGAGCATGGTGACGGTCGCCCTGGTGAGCGCCTCGCCCATCGACCCGGTCCAGGCCAACACCGGTCAGGCCGCGCTGCTCTCCATGAGCGCGGAGAAGCGGGAGGAGCTCGCCGAGCGCTGGGGCGCGGGCGAGCCCTTCGCGGAGCGCTACGCCGCATGGGCCTCCGACGCCCTGCACGGCGACCTGGGGGAGAGCCTGCGCTTCAACGCCCCGGTCGTCGAGGTCGTGGGCGAGCGGCTCGCGGGGGCGGCGCTGCTGCTCGCCTGCGCCTGGCTGCTCTCCGGGGCCATCGGGTTCGCGCTCGGGGTCGCCGCGGGTGCCGCGCAAGGCAGCCTGTTCGACCGCCTTGTGCGCGGATGGTGCTACCTGCTCTCCGCCACGCCCGGGTTCTGGCTCGCCATGTTGGCGCTGATGGTCTTCTCGGTCTGGCTCGGCTGGTTCCCGGTGGGGTTCTCGGTTCCCATCGGCGCCTCCTCGGCGAGCGTCACGCTGCTCGACCGCATCCACCATGCCGCGCTGCCCGCCCTCGTGCTCTCCCTGACCGGCGTGGCCAACGTCGCGCTCCACACGCGCGAGAAGACCGTCGACGTCATGGCGAGCGAGTACATGCGCTTCGCCGAGGCGCGCGGGGAGACGCGCCGCCGCGCCGTGCTCCGCCACGGCCTGCGCAACCTGGCGCTGCCCGCGCTCACCCTGCAGTTCACCTCGGTGAGCGAGATCGTCGGCGGGTCGGTGCTGGTGGAGCAGGTCTTCTCGTACCCCGGCCTGGGCCAGGCCGCCGTCACCGCGGGGCTCGGCGGGGACGCGCCGCTGCTCGTGGGCATCGCGCTGGCCACCTCGGCCATCGTGTTCGCGGGGAACCTCGCGGCGAACCTGCTGTACGGGGCGGTCGACCCGCGCATGAGGGCGGTTGGCGGCGCCGGGGCGGTCCGCGGCGCCGACGAGGGGGCCGGTGCCGACGCGGGCGGCTCCGCGGCGGGTGCCGTCGACGCGGCGGGCTGTTCCGTTGCCGCTGCCGGCGCCGCCTCGCCCCGTCCGGTCCCTGAGGGGGCGGCTGCCGGTCGCGGCGGCGGGGCGCTCGTC
>NZ_JAQECM010000033.1:0-25390 GCF_027669965.1 Candidatus Collinsella stercoripullorum
GGGGCGGGCTGCCGCGGCGCGGGCGGCGCGGCCGACGGTGCGCCGGCCGCGCCTGAGCCGTGCCGTTACGCGAACAGCCTCCGGATGCCCTCGCGGCCCTCGCGGCTGCAGAACAGGACCGCCTCGTCGCCCGCGTTCAGGACGGTCCTGCCGTTGGGCACGGTGAGGCTTCCGGCGCGGTCGACCGCCACCACGATGGTGTTCTCGGGGAACCCGATGTCGGACAGGGCCATGCCCTCGACCCGTGAGCCCGTGTTCACCGTCGCCTGCACGATGCTGTGCTCGTCGCGCCCGAGCCTCATGAGGGTGAGCATGTCGCGCAGGTTCATGCCCTCCCGCGCGAACCGCGCGATGATATCGGCCTGGTTCACGCCCACGTCCACGCCGTTGGCGGGTGTGAACATCCAGGCGTTCGCGGGGTTGTTCACGCGCGCTATGACGCGCGGCACCGCGAACTCCATCTTGGCGAGCATGGCGATGACGAGGTTCACCTCGTCGGCGCCGGTGACCGCGGCGAGGGCGTCCGCCATGTGGACGCCGGCCCGCTCGAGCGAGCGGGGGTCCGAGGCGCTCGCCTCCACGACCGCGCAGTCCGGGCACGCGCGGCGCAGGCGCTCCACGGCCCGCGGGTCGCTCTCGATGACGGTGACCGACTCCCCGTCGGCGCACAGCTGGGATGCGAGATGGGCGCCGACTTTGCCGCCGCCCGCGATGATGATCTGCATGTCGACCCCTTACTCCCCGATGCCGAGCATCTGCTTGAACTTGCGGCTCGCCGAGGCGGCGACCGCCGCGTAGACGATGTCCCCGTCGGCCAGGACCGTCCCCTGCGTGGGGATGAAGGTCTCGTTGCCGCGGGAGACGCTCACGATCTGGACCTCGCCCAGCGCGGTGAGCTCGCGCACGGTCGAGCCCGCCAGGAGCGCCGGCACGTCGGCGCGCACGATGCGCACCTCGCCCGCGCCCACCTCGTACACGCCGTCGAGCTGCTGGAAGGTCAGCAGCTCGCAGACGCGCGAGATGCCCCAGGCGCTGGGGGAGATGGTCTGGATGTCGAGCCTGCGGTAGGTCTCGGCCAGCGACAGGTCGTGCAGGCGCGCGACGACGCGGGGCACGCGGAAGGTGCTGCGCGCCACGTGCGCGACCACGATGTTCGCCTCGTCGGAGCCCATGCAGGACACGAGGGCGCTCGCCCGATCGATCCCGGCCTCCTCCAAGACGTCCCGGTCGAACCCGACGCCGCAGACGCGCCTCCCGTCGAAACCGGCGCCGAGCGCGTCGAGCGCGGACCGGTCGCGGTCGACGGCGCAGACGTCGAAGCCCTGACGGGAGAGGCGCCGCACCAGCCCGGCGCCCATGAAACCGACTCCCACTACGATCACATTCATCGTCCATCATCCTTACGAATACCGGAACCGAAACCGACCGCCCGACGCCCGCGGACCGCGCCGCGCCGGGCCCTTCGCCCGCTCATCGGGCGCTCCCGCCGTCGCGCCGGCGTGCCGCGCGGCGCCTGAGCCACGCCTTGCGCGCCTCCTCGATCGCGATGACGACCGGCGGGATGCAGCAGAGGAACACGTAGTCCTGCCAGCCGAGCGGGACGGTGTGGAACACGCCCTGGAGCGGCGGGAACACGGTGAGGAACACGATCAGCGCGACCTCGAACACGATGCCGACCACGATCTGGCGGTTGGAGAGCAGGCCGATCTTGAACACCGACGTCCTCTCGGTCCTGCAGTTCATGACCTGTCCGATCTGGGCGAACACGATGCCGGCGAGCGTCATGGTCGTGGCCTGGACGTAGACCGGGTCGCCCTCGCCGGCCAGCGGCACCGCGGGCCAGCCGTTCAGCAGGTTGACGAGGAAGTAGCCGACCATGGCCGCGGCGGAGCCCATGAGGCCGTACCACAGGAACGCCTTCACGAGCACGCGGCGGTTGAGCAGGCGCTCGTTCGGGTCGCGCGGGGGCTGGTCCATGACGGTGGCCTCGGGCGGCTCGGTGCCCAGCCCCAGCGCCGGCAGCATGTCGGTGCCCAGGTCGATGGTGAGGATCTGCATGGTGGTGAGCGGCAGCGGCACGGCGCCGCCGGAGAGCAGGTAGACGGCGTTGGGCACGGCCTCGGGCGCGTTGGAGTTCAGGATGTACAGGAGGAACTTGCGGATGTTGCTGTACACCGCGCGCCCCTCCTCGATGGCGGCCACGATCGAGGCGAAGTTGTCGTCGGTCAGGATCATGTCCGCGGCCTCCTTGGCCACATCCGTGCCGGCGACGCCCATCGCCACGCCGATGTCCGCCTTCTTGAGCGCCGGCGCGTCGTTCACGCCGTCGCCCGTCACCGCGACGATCTCGCCCATCTCCTGCAGGGCGCTCACCACGCGGAGCTTCTGCTCGGGGGCCATGCGGGCGAACACCACCTGGCCGGACAGCTTGGCCCTCAGCTCCTCGTCGCCCATCTTCGAGAGCTCGAAGCCCGAGATGACGGACAGGTCGTCGCCCTCGACGATGCCGATGCGCCGGGCGATGCTCGCGGCGGTGAGGCCGTAGTCGCCCGTGATCATGACGATGCGGATGCCGGCGCGGCGGCACTCCGCCACGGCGGCGGCGACCTCAGGACGCGGCGGGTCCATCATGGCCTCGAGGCCCACGAAGGTGAGATGGCGCTCGATGACGTCGGGGGTGTAGGCGCTCAGGGACGCCGGCACCCCCTCGCCGGCGGCGTCCGCGCCGAGGGCGCGGTAGGCCACGGCGAGCACGCGCAGGCCGTCGGCCGCGTAGGCGTCGTTGGCCGCCATGATGCGCTCGCGCATCCCGTCGGTCATGGGCACGACGCGCCCGCCGACGCGGACCCTGTCCGCCAGGCGGACGACCTCGTTGGGGGCGCCCTTGGTGAAGGCGACGCGCATCGCCCCGTCGACGGGCTCCTCGAGGGCGTGGACGGTCGTCATGCGCTTGCGGCGGCTCTCGAAGGGCAGCTCCTTCACGCGCGGCATGCGGCGCTCGAGCTCGGCGGGGTCGATGCCGCCCTTCTGGGCGGACACGATGAGGCAGGCCTCGGTGGGGTCGCCGTAGACCTCGTAGCGCCGCCCCTCCTCCTCGGGGGCGCGCAGGCGCGCGTTGCCGCACAGCAGCCCGCCTTCCAGCAGCAGCTCGAGGTCGGGGTCGTCCACGGCGCGGTACGCGGCGCCCTCGGACTCGATGCGGCCCTCGGGCGCGTAGCCCACGCCGGTGACCCCGTATTCGCGCGACGCCGTCCACAGGTGGTTGACGGTCATCTCGTTCTGGGTGAGCGTGCCGGTCTTATCGGTGCAGATGACGCTCGTGGAGCCGAGGGCCTCCACGGAGTCCAGCTTCTTCACAAGGGCGTTGCGGCGGCTCATGCGCTGCACCGCCATGGCGAGCGACAGGGTGACCGTGGGCAGCAGGCCCTCGGGGATGAAGGCGACCACCATGCCCAGCGCGAAGATGAAGGACTGCGCGAAGGGCTCGTGCACCACGAACAGGCTGAGGGAGAAGAAGGCGAGCCCCATGCACATGGCGAAGACGGTGACCTGCTTGGTGAGGCGGTCGAGGTCGCGCTGGAGCGGGCTGCGGACCTCCTCCATGTTCTGCGTGAGGTTCGCGATCTTGCCGAACTCGGTGGCCATGCCGATGCGCAAGACGGCCGCGCGCCCGTTGCCCTCCGACACGCTCGTGCCCGCGAAGACCAGGTTGGGGATCTCGGCGGGGGTGAGCCCGTCCTCGGGGACGGCGTCGGAGGTCTTGCGCGAGGGGTTCGACTCGCCGTTCAGCGTGGATTGGTTCACCTGCAGGTCGGAGCTCGCGATGACGCGGGCGTCGGCCGAGATCCTGTCGCCCTCCGCGAGGAGCATGATGTCGCCCGGGACCAGGTCCTCGGCGAGCACCTTCTGCTCCCTTCCCCCGCGGATCACGTTGGCGTAGGCGGGCAGCATCTTCTTCAGGGCCTCCGTCGCCTGGCTGGCGCGGTGCTCCTGCCAGAAGCTGAAGACTCCGTTGATGATGTTGACGAGCCAGACGGCGCAGCCCAGCTCGGGCAGCCCCGCGACGAACGCGATGGCGCCCGCCACCCACAGCAGGATGGCCATGAGATGGGTGAAGTTGGACAGGAAGGCCAGCACGGGCGAGCGCTTCCGGGCGGATTCGATCAGGTTCTTCCCGTAGCGCCGCTGGCGCTCGGCGGCCTCCTTGTCGGTCAGGCCGCCCGGACCGGTCCCGAGCAGCGCGAGCGCCGCGTCCGCCGTGGTCCTGCGTATGTTGTCCGGAAGATCGCCGGATTCGCCCCCGGCCGGGCCCGAAGCGACCTGCCGTAAGTGCGGGTCCAGGCCGTCTGCTGCCGCTTTCTGCGGCGACGCGGTGTTCTGCGTTCCCATGATTCTCATCCTTCCCGTTGCCGGGGCGGCGCCCCGACGAGAACAACAAGCGAACTTGGGCCGCGGCGGTTCGCGCGCACCCCCGCGGATTAGCACGGCATCATAGTCATGCGCCCCGCGCAGCGCAAGACTTTTTTCGAAGAAGTTCGCAGCAGGCGGGAAGAGGGGGTCAGATGATAGGGCGTACCAGCGGATACCAGTGGAAAAACGGGTGCGCGGCGCCGGCTCGGGCCGGCGCCGCGCACCCGTTCGGATCGCGGTGGGAGGGCTGCTCGCCCCGTGCGGGCGGGCCGTGCGCCGTATCGGGCGGCACGGGGCCGCCGGCACGGGGCAGAGGGCTAGGCGTCCTTGGTGGAGACGAGCAGCAGGATGCCGCCGATCAGGTTGCAGAAGATGAGCGTGCACACGCCGAAGGCGACCGTGTTGTTCTTGCGGCCCTTGTAGATGCCCCAGGTGTGCACGGTCATGGGGATGAGCCAGGCGAGCGGGATGACGGCCCAGCAGAAGACCACGCACGAGACGATGCCGAGGATGAAGGCGATGAGGCGCAGCGTCTGGTCGGTGGACGACATCGTCTGGACGCCTGCCGCCGGGTAGACGACGGGCGCGTTCTGGACGGGCTGCGCCTGGTAGGTGTAGGAGGGCGCGGGCGTCGGGGTCTGGGGCGCGGGGGCGGGCTGTGCCGCGGGCTGGGCCGCGGGCTGGGCCGGGGCGGCTTCGAGCGGCGAGCCGCATCCCGCGCAGAACTTGGCGCCTTCGGGGTTTTGCTTGCCGCAGACCGAGCAGAACATGGCAGCATCCTTTCACGAGGGGGGTCCCGTCCGCGCGCATGCGGCGGGTCCGGGTCCTTACGCTTTCGTAAGGTTCCTACAAGCCTAGCACGTGCGGGCGCCCCCGTGTTCCTCGCGGCCGCTGTTGCGCAACCGCCCGCCTCGCCGCCCATCGCGACACGGGGCCGCCCTAGCCGTCGCGATGGCGGCGGTGGCTGCCCTGCCTGCCGCCACCGCCCGCCGCCACCTGCCTTCATGCGGCGAATGTGCTGCCCCCGCCGGTGCTGTACTTGACGGGCGGTTCGGTATATCATTCGTTACCGTATGTTTCTATAGGTCGGGGCGCGCCGCCGCCGCGCGGTCCGGCTCGCGCAATCGATAAGGAGTCTCGCATGTCCGGACACTCTAAGTGGGCCACAACCAAGCATCGCAAGGGCGCGCAGGACGCCAAGCGCTCCGCGCTGTTCTCCAAGCTGTCCCGCAACATCACCGTCGCCGCCCGCCTGGGCAACGACCCGAACCCGGACAACAACGCCAGCCTGGCCGCCGCCGTCGCCAAGGCCAAGGCGCAGTCCATGCCCAAGGACAAGATCAAGAGCGCCATCGACAAGGCCTTCGGCGCCGGTGCCGACGCCGCCGTCTACGAGAACATCGTCTACGAGGGCTACGGCCCCGCGGGCGTGGCGGTCTACGTCGAGTGCCTGACCGATAACCGCAACCGCACCGCCGCCGACGTCCGCTCCGCCTTCAGCCACGCGGGCGGCAACCTCGGCACCTCCGGCTCCGTCGCGTTCCAGTTCGAGCGCAAGGGCCAGGTCGTCGTCGCCAAGGAGATCGTGGACACCGAGTCCAAGAAGGAGGCCATGAAGGCCAACGGCGCCGCGGGCGACGAGGAGGAGTTCATGATGGCCGTCGCCGAGGCCGGCGGCGAGGACTACGAGGACGCCGGCGAGGAGTGGGTCGTGTGGACCAACCCCGGCGACCTCATGGCCGTCTCCAAGGGCCTCGAGGAGCAGGGCATCGAGGTCAAGGGCTCCGAGCTCACCATGGTGCCCACCACCCCGACCGACGTCGCCCCCGCGGACGCCAAGAAGGTCCAGCGCCTCATCGACCGTCTCGAGGAGCTCGACGACGTCCAGGACGTCTACCACACCATGAACATGACCGACGAGGTCATCGCCGCCCTCGAGGAGGAGTAGCGCAGGCGCGGTCCGAGGACCGTGTCCCGATGCCGTGTACGCCGGGTCCGCGAGCGCTCGCGGGCCCGGCTTTTCCCGTATGATAGGGGTTCGGACCGCAAGCCGGCGGCCCGCCGGGGTATACGTATCCCATGCGCCGGGCATCCGGCGGATGCCGCGATGATGGGCGAAAGGAGTGCGCATGCGCGCGATCAGGAAAATCCTCGCCTCGCTGTTCCTGGTGGCGGGGGCGCTCGTCGCGCTGTACGCGTCCCTGCGCCTGGCGGGCGTCGACACCGCCCGCGCCGACGCGCTGCTCGAGACCGACGCCGGCCGCATCGCCGCCTGGGCCTGCCTGGGTATCACCGCGCTCGGCGTGCTCGCCTGCTCGCTCTCCGCGCTGCTCGAGCGCCCCGAGCCGGCCGCCGTGCACCCCCAGGGGGACCCGGGCATCGAGGTCACCCTGAGCGCCGTCGTATCGTGCGCGCGGGCCGCCGCGGCCGATGCGGACGCGCTCGTCGAGCAGGTCGAGGGGCGCATCTGCGGGCGCGACCGCGACGAGGTGCGCCTCACGGTGGAGGCCATCGCCCTGGTGGGCGAGGGTCTCGACGAGATCGCCTCGCGCATGCGGCAGCGCGTGGAGGACGCCTGCAGCCGCATGCTGGGCATCCCGGGGGTCCGCGTGCGCATCCGCTTCCTTCCGAGCAAGACCGTGACCGTGACCAAGGAGGTCTAGCGTGAGCGATTCCGATTCCAGCGCCGCCCGCAGGCAGCAGGTCCCCAAGCTGTCCATCGAGCAGGGCCCCGCGCCCGAGGAGCACGCGGACGAGGTCCGGGAGGACCCCGCGCGCCCCGCGATCGGCGCGGAGGCCGTCGGCTTCATCAAGGGGCTCGGCTCCTCGGCGTGGGCCTACGCCCAGTCGCATCGCTACACGGTGCTCTACGGGTTCGTCGGCTTCGTGCTCGCCGCGCTCATCCTCGTCATCGGCCTGTGGGCGACGATCGTGATCGCCGTGTTCACGGGCGTGGGGGCGGTGCTGGGCCAGATCCGCGACGGGGACAACGGCATCGTCAACTTCTTCCGGAGGCTGTTCGGCGGCAAGCGCTGACGCGGCGCCCGGAGCGGGACGCAACGAGGACGCGCCGCCTGCCGGCGCGGTCGAGAAAGGGGTTTTCCATGACCGATGAGCTGAAGATCGAGGTCGCCGAGGACGAGGTCGCGCCCGTGACCGACGAGGCGGCGGATGCTCCGGAGCCTGCCGACGAGGGGCTGTCGGAGGACGTCGACGACGAGGCGGACGACGAGCTCGATTCCGAGGACTCGCTCACCTACTCCAACGGCGTGATCGAGAAGATCGTCGCCATCGCCACGCGCGAGGCCGCCCACGTGCTCGGCATGAAGGGCAACCTCATGCACTTCGTGCAGGAGACCCTCGGCGCGGAGAACCTCACGAAGGGCGTCTCCGTCGAGGTGACCGACGACAACCGCGTGATCGTGAACATCTCGGTCATCATCGAGTACGGCGCCTACGCCCCGGCGATCTTCGAGGACGTCAAGGGGCGCGTGACCGAGCGTCTGGAGTCGATGACCGGGCTCGAGGTCGCGGGCATCAACCTGCGTATCGAGGACGTCATGACGCGCGAGGAGTACGCGGCGAGCCACAAGCACGCCCAGGAGGCCGCCGAGTAGGCGCGCAGCTGGGAAAATGGGAAAATAGGGACAGGTGATTATTTCCCAGGACTGGGAAATAATCACCTGTCCCTATTTTCCCATTTTCCCAGTCCGCGCGTTCCGGCGCGACGACGCCCGAAACGGCTCCGGTCATCAACTTGTAACAACTTGCGCGCGCCCCTGCTCCCTGCTAGGCTAGACCACATGTTTACGACTGCTGCACATATCACGATGATGATGGTCATGGAGATGCCCTCGCCCGGGCACTTTGCCATGCCGCTGGACTTCGGCGCGCATGGGGAGACCGGGCGCCTTCACTAGGACGTCCCCGGCGGGGGACGTCCCGCCTTCTTCCGACAACCACCGTCATCGAGTGGAGCTTTCCCTGTGATCAGCATCCAACACGTCTGCAAAACCTACGACGTCCCCAAGAAGGGGCCGCGCCGCCCCCGCCGCGCCGTGCTCGACGCCGCGGCGCCGGCATCCGCGCAGAGCGCGAGCCCGGTCCCGGCGGCGGCAGCCGCCACCGCGGCGACCGCCGAGGCGATCGCCGCCGCAAGCGGTCCGGACGGCACGGTCCGGGCGCTGGACGACATCTGCCTCGAGATCGCCGACGGGGACATCTTCGGCATCATCGGCATGAGCGGCGCTGGCAAGTCGACGCTCGTGCGCACCATCAACCTGCTCGAGCGCCCCACATCCGGCTCCATCGTGGTCGACGGCGTCGACGTCACCGGCCTGACCGGCGCGCAGCTGCGCGAATACCGCCGCCGCGTGGCCATGATCTTCCAGAACTTCGGCCTGCTCGCCCAGAAGACGGTGCTCGACAACGTCTGCTTCCCGTTCCTCGCGGCCGCGGGGAAGGTCACCGACGCCGACCGCGAGCGGGCGCTGTCGCTGCTCGAGCGCGTGGGCTTGCGCGAGAAGGCATCCTCCTATCCCTCGCAGCTCTCCGGCGGCCAGCAGCAGCGCGTGGCCATCGCCCGCGCGCTCGCGTGCGACCCGGAGGTCATCCTGTGCGATGAGGCGACGAGCGCGCTCGACCCCAAGAGCACGAACACCATCCTGAAGCTGCTCCGGGACATCAACCGCGAGACGGGCGTCACGCTCGTGGTCATCACCCATTCCATGGATGTGGTCGAGAAGATCTGCAGGAACGTGGCCGTGCTCGAGGCGGGCCGCGTGGTCGAGCAGGGATCGGTCGAGCAGGTGTTCGCCGACCCGCGCGCCGATGCGACGCGCGTCCTGCTGGGAAAGGTGGAATGGGATGCTTAACGACTTCATCGCCGAGTACGGGCTGCTGCTCGCCCAGGGCACCCTCGACACCTTCCTCATGCTGCTCATCTCCTGCGCGATCGCCTACGTCATCGGCATCGCGCTCGGGGTGGTCCTGCACCTCACCGCCCCCGGCGGCCTGAGGCCCCGCCCCGTGCTCTCCGCCGTCCTCGGCTGGGTGGTGAACATCGGCCGCTCGCTGCCCTTCATCATCCTGCTCGTCCTGCTGATCCCCGTGACCCGCACGATCGCGGGGACCACCACGGGCGTGCGCGGCGTGATCGTGCCGCTCGTGATCTCGACGGCGCCCTTCGTCGCCCGCATGATCGAGCAGTCGCTCGCCGAGGTCCCGCGCGACGCCGTGGAGGCCGCCGAGGCGTGCGGCGCGAGCGTGCCGCGCATCGTGTTCTCCGCGCTGCTGCCCGAGGCCCTGCCCTCCATCGTGCGCGGCGTCGCGGTGACGCTGATCGCGGTGCTCGGCTACACGGCCATCGCCGGTGCAGTGGGCGCGGGCGGCCTGGGCGATATCGCCATCCGCTACGGGTACTACCGCTATGAGAGCGAGCTCATGATCATCACGGTGATCCTGCTGGTCATCGTGGTCCAGTTGATCCAGAGCGTCTGCGACCTGATCGCCCGCAGGGTCGATCACCGCTGACGCGCCCCGGTGCCGCGCGCACCGGGTCCGGCCCGCCCCCGTCCGGGGGAGGGCATCCGCATCGCCCCGCCGCGGGGCGCAGATTCGATTACGAGACGAGGTCTTACCATGAACGACATCATCATCTCCCGCCGCACCGCCCTGAAGACCGCCTTCGCCGGCCTCGGCGCCGCCGCGCTCGGCGGCATCGCCGGCTGCGGTTCGGACGGCGCCTCCGGTTCGGACGGCTCCGCGTCCGCCACGCTCACCGTCGCCGCATCCCCCTCGCCCCACGCCGAGATCCTGAACGACTTCGCCGCCCCGCGCCTGGCCGATCAGGGCATCGAGCTGGTGGTCAAGGAGTACACCGACTACATCATCCCCAACCAGGTGACCTCCTCCGGCGAGGTGGACGCCAACTACTTCCAGCACATCAACTACCTCAACAACTACAACGAGGAGAACGGCACCGACCTGGTGAACGCGGGCTCCATCCACTTCGAGCCCATGGGCGTGTTCGCCGGCAAGTCCGACGACATCGAGGCGGTGGCCGACGGCGCCAAGATCTCCGTGCCCAACGACCCCACCAACGAGGGCCGCGCCCTGCTGCTGCTGCAGGACCTGGGCCTGATCACGCTGTCCGAGGACGCCGGCATCACGGCCACCAAGAACGACATCGTCGACAACCCCAAGAACCTCGACATCGTGGAGCAGGAGGCGGCGATGCTGCCGAGCACCCTGGCCGACTCCGATTTCGCCGTCATCAACGGCAACTACGCCATCGACGCCGGCCTGTCGCTGAAGGACGCCGTCGCCTCGGAGGATCCGCAGTCCGACGTCATCCAGCAGGAGTACGCTAACATCATCTGCACCTCCGCCGACAAGGCCGATGACGAGCGCATCGCCGCCCTCGTCGATGTGCTCACCACCGACGAGTTCCGCACCTACCTGGACGAGACCTTCGACGGCTCGGTCCTCCCGGCGTTCTAAGGCGCACCGGCGCACGGGGTCGCGCCCGCGCCGCGGGCTTCCCCGGCCCGCGGCCCATCAGATACCCGACCGCTCGCGGCCCGTCCCCATCGGGGCGGGCCGCGGCCGTCTGCGGGGCGGGCTCCCGCCGGGGGAGCGGAGCGTCCGCGAGATCGCGGGCATGCGGGGGAAGCGCCGCCCCGTCCCGGGTCGGCGCCGCCCTTCCCGCGTCCTGCCGGCGCGGGGTTGCGCAACGCCCGCGATGCGGAAATCCGGTATGGTGTATGCGGTGCCGCGAGCATGACCGTTGCGTTTCCGGACCTTGCGACGCCGGACGCGCCGGGACGGCGCGGCTACAATATCGGAACGGATCTTGCGGGGGCGCATCCCCGCATGGAAGATGGGAGAGCGCATGTTCTGCAACAAATGCGGCGCGCAGATGGGCGATGCCGACCGGTTCTGCCCCGCCTGCGGCGCACCGAACCCCAAGATGGCCCAGGCGCAGCCGGGGCCCGCGGTCCCGCCTGCCCAGGCGACGTCCGTCCCGGGTCCCCAGCAGGTCCCGGGTCCCCAGCAGGCCCCGGGTGCGGCTTGGAACCCCGGCCCCGCGCCTCAGCCGCCCGTGATCCCCGGGTACTACCCCAAGGGATGCCTGTCCCAGGCGTTCGAGGACATCACCAAGGTCCCCGGCGTCATGAAGCGCATCGTGCAGATCGCCCTTCTGCCCGCGGCCATCGCGTTCGTCTCCCTGCTGGCGCTCGTGATCCCGGTGATCGGCTGGATCGCCTGCCCGATCGGCCTGCTGCTCTCGTGGTGCGCGGGCATCTGCTGCAACGGGTACGCCATCGAGTGGGGGCGCGAGCTGTCGCGCGGACGCGGCTTCGATGCGAGCGGCTCCATCCTGCGCTCCTCGCTGTTCTCGCTCGGCTTCTTCAGCAGCTCGCTGTCGAGCCTGCTGAGCCTCCTCGCGTTCGTCCCCATGATCGTCGGCTGGTTCATCCTCGTGTTCGGCAGCATCGGCATCGCCGCGGCCAGGTACTCCATCGGGATGTCCGGCCTCGAGGGGCTGCTCGTGCTTCTGGTGATGGGCCTGTACGCGGTGTCCGGCGTGGCGAGCATCTTCCTCTCCATGTTCTCCGACGCCTCCGTCATGCACCTCGCCGTGACCGGGCGCGTGGAGAGCGGCTTCGCGCTCGGACGGGTGTGGAAGACCTTCAAGAGCCAGCTCGGCAAGCTGTTCTGCGCCTCGGTGCTCCCCGGCCTGATCGCCGGCGCGGTGCTGGCCGTCGCGATCACGGTGCTCGTGTTCATCCTGCTCGCGGTCATCGCCTCGTCGGTGAGCAGCATGGGCTACGGGTACTCCTACTCCTACTCCTACTCGTACAACCCGATCCAGGCGATTGTGTCCGGCGGGTTCGTCACCCTGCTGATCATCGGCCTGATCGCCTTCGCCGCGTCGTTCGTCGGCGCGTTCGTGAGCGTGCTCAAGTACCGCGCGGTGGGCTACTGGGCGCAGCGCTACGCGCCTGAGTGGACCCACGAGGGGGATGCCGACTACACCTTCCGGCTGCCCGTCGGCCACGGTCCCGCGTCCGCGTCGGGCTCCGTCCCGGGCGGTCCGGTCCAGTAAGGATGCACCCGGCGCCCGCCCGCCGCGCCCTCGCGCGCCGCGGGCGGGCGCCCTCGTCTGAGGAGGACGCCATGTTCTGTCCCTCGTGCGGATCCCAGCTTGCCGACGGGTCCGCGTTCTGCCCGTCCTGCGGCACGCCCCTGCCCGGCTCGGCCCCCGCTTCGACGCAGCCCGGTTCCGCCCCCGTGCCGCCCGCCGGCGCGTACGCGCAGCAGCCCGGGTCCGGTGGCTACCAGCAGCCGGGAGCCTACCAGCAGCCCGGTGCCTACCAGCAGCCGGCTGCGTACGGTCAGACGGTCGTGAACGTGGCGGCGCCGCAGTCCAACGGGATGGGCACCGCGGGGTTCGTCCTCGCGCTCATCGGCCTGTTCTTCAGCTGGGTCCCCCTGGTGGGTCAGGCGGTGTGGCTCGTCGGCCTGATCCTGTCGCTGGTGGGCCTGGGCCGCGAGCCGCGCGGGCTCGCCATCGCCGGGACCATCACCTCCCTCATCGGCCTCATCCTCTTCATCGGGCTGATGGGCTGCGTGGGCATCGCCGCGCTCGGCACCCTGTAGGGACCGCCCCCGTCAGGGGCGTCGCCGTGCCCGGCCCCGCCGGGGGAGGGCTTTCCCGGCGAGCCGCCTGCGAGGGCCGCCCGCGCCCGCAGGCGGCCCCGTCCGATCGATCGAGCCTGCCTGCCTATTCCGCGAGGAAATCCGCCGCGTACTGGGCGGCGAGCATGCTCCCCTTGACGAGGACGGACTCGTCGATGCGGTAGTAGCAGGAGTGCTGGGCCCAGGTCGCGCCGATCTCGGGGTTGCGCGTGCCCAGGAAGACGAGCGCGCCCGGCACCGCGCGCAGGATCTCCGAGAAATCCTCGCCCGACATGGTCCCGCGATAGCTCCCCTGCGCCTCGGGGCCGAGCACGCGCTCCACGGCGCGGCGTGCCCGCTCGCTCGCGCGCGGGTCGTTCACCACCGCGTGGTGGGCGACGGTGTACTCGGTGAGGCGCGCCTCGGCGCCCAGGGCCTCCGCGGTGCGCGTGCAGATGCGCTCGATGAGGGCGGGCATGCGGTCGTGCACCGCCTCGCTGTAGGTGCGCACCGTCCCGGTCAGGTAGGCGCTCCCGGCGATGACGTTGCGCGCGGTCCCCCCGTGCAGCTCCCCGACGGTCACCACGGCCGGCTCGAACGGGTCGAGGTCGCGCGAGACCACGGTCTGCAGCGCGTTGACGATCTCCGCCGCGGCGATGATGGCGTCCGCGCCGCGCTGGGGCATGGCGCCGTGGCAGGAGGTGCCCTCGACGTCGATGCGGAACCAATCCGTGCTCGCCATGCGCGGCCCGGGCTCGCACGAGACGGTCCCGGCGTCGACCTCGCTCCAGATGTGCATGGCGAACGCGCCGTCGACCCCCTCGGTCACCCCGGCGTCGATCGCCATCCACGCGCCGCGGCCGTTCTCCTCCGATGCCTGGAACAGCGCGCGGACCTCGCCGTGCAGCTCGTCGGTCATGCCCGCGAGGATCCGCAGGGCTCCGAGGAGCATGGCGATGTGGCAGTCGTGGCCGCACGCGTGCATGCGGCCCTCCTCTTCGCTCGCGTAGGGCTCCCCGGTGCGCTCGGTGACGGGCAGGCCGTCGATGTCGGCGCGCAGCAGGATGCGCCGTCGCGGGGTCCCGTCGGGCGCGTAGGCGTCGGGTGCGGTGCCGGCGAGCGTGGCGACGAGCCCGGTGGGGAGGGGCCGCTCGTAGGGGATGCCGAGCGCGTCGAGCTCGGCGGCGATGTCGGCGGTGGTGCGGACCTCCTCGAGGCTCAGCTCGGGATGGCGGTGGAAATGCCGCCGCCGGTCGATGACCCAGGGCTCGATGCGCGCCCCCTCCTCGCGGATGGCGCGGGCGATCTCCTCGGGCGTACGGGCGGCCTGTGGATCCATGGGACCCCTCCTTCTTCGATCGTGGCGCTTCCAGTATAGGCCGGGGACGCCGATGGGGGCGGAATCGCCATCGGAGCCGGGGCGGCGGCGCGCGCGCTCGCGCCCCATCCTTCGCGAGCACTGAAGAAATCTAAGTGCCGGGAATTGAGATTTTTTGACTTCGCGTTGTATAAGTCGGGTCAGGTGGGTATTATTCTTGCCGTACGTAATGGTAAGGCCGGCCGGGGCAGCGCGTTCCGCCGGCGCAAAAGGAGGAATCCAGCATGAGTCTCAAGCCGCTTGGAGATCGCGTCCTGATCAAGCCCGATGCAGCCGAGCAGAAGACCGCCTCTGGCCTGTACATCGCCAGCAACGCCCAGGAGAAGCCGCAGCGCGGCGAGGTCGTCGCCGTGGGCGCCGGCAAGCTGAACGACAAGGGCGAGCGCATCGCCATCGACGTCAAGGTCGGCGACCACGTCATCTACGGCAAGTTCGGCGGCAACGAGGTCAAGGTCGACGGCGAGGACTACCTGCTCATGCGCGCCGACGACATCTACGCCATCGTCGAGTAGCTTCCCGCTGCAGCACACTTCGTCGAATCATCGCTTTGGAGGAATAGAACATGGCCAAGAACATCACGTTCGATACCGACGCGCGCGCCAAGCTCGCGAAGGGCGTCAACACCCTGGCTGACGCCGTCACCGTCACCATGGGCCCCAAGGGCCGCTACGTGGCCCTGCAGCGCTCCTACGGCGCCCCCACGATCACCAACGACGGCGTCTCCGTCGCCAAGGAGATCGAGCTCGAGGACAACATCGAGAACATGGGCGCCCAGCTGGTGAAGGAGGTCGCCACCAAGACCAACGACACCGTGGGTGACGGCACCACCACCGCGACCCTGCTCGCCCAGGCCATCGTGAACGACGGCCTGCGCAACGTGGCCGCCGGCGCCAACCCGCTGGCCATCCGCCGCGGCATCGACAAGGCCGTCAACGCCGTCGTCGCCGAGATGAAGAACCAGGCCCAGCCCGTCGAGACCAAGGAGCAGATCGCCTCGGTCGGCACCATCTCCGCGGGCGACCCCAACGTCGGCGCCAAGATCGCCGACGCCATGGACGTCGTGGGCAAGGACGGCGTCATCACCGTCGAGGACGGCCAGACCTTCGACATCACCATCGACACCGTCGAGGGCATGCAGTTCGACAAGGGCTACGTCTCCGCGTACTTCGTGACCGACAACGACCGCATGGAGTGCACGCTCAAGGACCCCTACATCCTCATCACCGATCAGAAGATCTCCAACGTCCAGGACATCATGCCCGTGCTCGAGGCCGTGTCCCGCGCCGGCAAGAGCCTGCTGATCATCGCCGAGGACATCGACGGCGAGGCCCTGCCGACCCTCGTGCTCAACAAGATCCGCGGCGCCCTCAACGTCTGCGCCGTCAAGGCCCCGGGCTACGGCGACCGCCGCAAGCGCATGCTCGAGGACATCGCCTGCCTGACCGGCGGCCAGGCCGCGCTCGATGAGCTCGGCATCAAGATCGCCGACATCACCGCCGACATGCTCGGCACCGCCAAGACCGTCACCGTGTCCAAGGACAACACCACCATCGTGGGCGGCGCCGGCACCAAGGAGGCCATCGCCAACCGCGTGGCGCAGATCAAGGGCGAGCTGGAGCACACCGACTCCGACTTCGACCGCGAGAAGCTCCAGGAGCGCCTGGCCAAGCTCTCCGGCGGCGTGGCGGTCATCAAGGTGGGCGCTGCCACCGAGACCGAGCTCAAGGAGATCAAGCACCGCGTCGAGGACGCCCTGCAGGCGACCCGCGCGGCCGTCGAGGAGGGCATCGTCGCCGGCGGCGGCGTGGCCTTCATGGACGCCTCCTCCGCGCTCGACTCCATCGAGCTCGACGACCCCGAGGAGAAGATCGGCGTCGACATCATCAAGAAGGCGCTGACCGCCCCGGTGGCCACCATCGCCAAGAACGCCGGCTTCGAGGGCGCCGTCGTGGTCGACAAGGTCGCGGCCATGCCCGCCGGCGAGGGCCTGAACTCCGCCACCGGCGAGTGGGGCAACATGATCGCCATGGGCGTGCTCGACCCGGTCAAGGTCACCCGCACCACCCTGCAGAACGCCGCCTCCGTGGCGAGCCTGATCCTCATCACCGAGGCCACCGTCACCGACGTGCCGAAGAACACGCAGCTCGAGGACGCCATCGCGGCCGCGACCGCCGGCGCTCAGGGCGGCGGCATGTACTAAGCCGTATCGGCTCAGCTGCTTTCGCCGCAAGGCCCCGGGGTTTCCCCGGGGCCTTTTTCGTACCGAGCGCCCGCGACCGGCGCGGAGGAGATCCGCCGGGCGCGGGAACGTAAAGGTCCCGCCCGCTCGCGCGTTTTGTCGGCGGGCGCGTCCGCAGGCGGTGTTACCATGCCCCTTGCGCATCGCTGGCAGCGGAAGGAAAGGCGTTCGGAGATGGCCGAGGATCGCGACAAGTCCAAGGACGAGGGCACCTACGTACGGGACGCCCAGGCGCGAGCCCAGATGAAGGAGCGGCTGCGCGAGCGGGAGCGCGAGCGCGCCCGCGAGCACGCCGACGAGCGCGGGCACCGCCGCATCGGCAGCGCGCCGGTCGCGGCCGTCGACGTCCAGACCGAGCTCGAGCGCCTGAAAAACCTCAAGCGCCGCGCGATCGTCCGGCGCGTCATCACCCTGTGCTTCGTGGTGGCCTCGGCGTTCCTGCAGGCGTTCGCCATCCAGGTGTTCGTGCAGCCCGCGGGCCTGCTCTCGAGCGGGTTCACCGGCCTCGCCATCCTCATCGACCGCGTCACCTCGCTGTTCGGCTTCAGCTTCCCCACCTTCGTGGGCATGGTGGTGCTGAACGTCCCGGTCGCCATCATCTGCTGGAACAGCATCTCCAAGCGCTTCGTGGTCTTCTCGATGATCCAGGTGTTCCTCTCCTCGTTCTTCCTGAGCCAGATGCGCTTCGCGCCGATGCTGCGCGAGCCGGTGCTCCTCGTGGTGTTCGGCGGGTTCATCTACGGCCTCGCGATCGCCATCGCCCTGCGCGGCGGGGCGTCGACGGCGGGCACCGACTTCATCTCGCTCATGGTGTCCAACAAGACCGGCAAATCCATCTGGGGCCTCATCTTCGCGGGGAACTGCGTGGTGCTCGTGATCTTCGGCGCCCTGTTCGGGTGGACGGCGGCGGCGTTCTCCATCATCTTCCAGTTCATCTCCACCAAGACCATCGAGACCTTCTACCACCGCTACGACCGCATGACCATGGTGATCACCACCAAGAAGCCCGATGAGGTGCTCGAGGCCTATCACGACGCCTTCAAGCACGGCTCGTCGTGCTACGAGGCGATCGGCGGGTACAGCCGCAAGACCTACTGGCGGATCGAGACGGTCGTGTCGTCCTACGAGGTGGGCGATATCGTGGCGCTCGTCCGCGCCCACGACGACCACGCGGTCATCAACGTCTTCCGCTCCGAGGGCTTCTTCGGCCGCTTCTACCGCGGGCCGGTGGATTAGGCCCCGCCGGGCCCCTGCCCACGTCTCGACGAGCGGGGGGCGTCCGACGGCGCATGGGCGTGGCGGAGGCACCGGAGCGAAAACGGCGGAAGCGTCGGGGGCGTCTGACGGCGCATGGGGCGCGGGCCGCGGCGTCTTGCCGCGGGCGCCTTCCGCCTCGGTGCCGCCCCGCCCCTCGGCCTGTCGCCGCGTGTGCGCATAGGCGGGTTTCGCGCCCCGTCGCCCGACGGCGGGCGGGGTCACGCTACAATGATGCAGTTGCACGTCCGGGCCTCCGGGCCCGTGCCGTATGGAGGGGTGTTCGCATGGCGCAGCAGCACGATCTGTTCGATGACATCATCGACATCAGCAAGGGCCTGGGCGCCCTGAAGGATCCGTTCTCCGGCGTGACCGACGCGCTGCTCGGCACGGAGGGGGAGGGCGTCCCGCAGTGGAACCCGGCCGACTACAAGGAGAAGCCGCGCGCCAACTCCATCCCGTGCCTCGTGTGCAACTTCGAGAAGAGCTCCTGCACCGCCTGCCGCGACGCCTGCCCGGTGAACGCCATCGACATCGAGGAGTACGCCATCGAGATCGGCGACGTGTGCCGCAAGTGCGGCCTGTGCGTGGCCGCGTGCCCCACCGAGGCGCTCGTCTCCCCGCGCATCGCCCCCAAGAAGCTCTACGACGCGATCGCCGGCGCCGCCGCCGCGTACGAGACGGCGTACGTCACCTGCACGCGCGCCCTGCGCCGCATCCCCCGCGAGAACGAGGTCGTCGTTGCCTGCATCGGCGACGTCACGCCCGAGGTGTGGTTCTCCGTCATGGCCGATTACCCCAACGTGAGCGTCTACCTGCCGCTCGATATCTGCGAGAACTGCAAGAACACCACCGGCGAGGAGGCGCTCGGCAACGCGATCGCCACCGCCGAGGAGTGGGTCGGGGCCGGCATGGGTCTCGAGGTCGAGGCGCGCAACCTCACCTGCGTGAAGCGCCGCGAGTACGAGCGCAAGGAGTTCATGGACAACATCATGAAGACCACCGGCCTCGCGGTGAGCAAGCTCAACCCCGCCACGGCCGCGGTCGCATCCGTTACCCAGCGCCTGCGCGACCACTCCAAGAAGATCTCCGCGCTCGAGAAGACGCTCAAGGCGGCGTGCGGGACCACGACGAGCAAGCGCCGGCGCATCCTCACGCAGGGGCGCCAGCTCATGCTCTCCACGCTCCAGAGCTACCCCGACCTCGCCGAGAACATCCGGGTGAGCACCCCCGAGTGCGATTTCTCCAAGTGCACGGCCTGCGGCGACTGCGTGCGCCTGTGCCCCACCCATGCCACCGACCTCAAGGGGGCGGGGCGCTTCAGCGTCGAACCCGCCTACTGCGTGGGCTGCGGCCTGTGCGTCGAGGCGTGCGAGGAGCATGCGCTCACCATGGTCGAGCATGACGCGCGCGACCTCGTGGTGCCCGATGAGGACGCCGAGCGCCGCGCCGCGGATGCCGCGAAAGCGAAGCTCGACATGGAGAAGACCAAGGCGGAGGCGAAGAAGACCCTGAACAAGGTCCTCGACGGCGTGGAGAAGCTGGCGGAGTAGGGGCGTCTCGCCCGGGCGCCGGGCCGGGTTCCGGCGGGTGCCGCATCCGATCGGCCTGCAGGGGCCGCCGCGTCCACCGGGGCGGCCCGGCTGCGTATCCTGCGCCGTACGGCGGCGGTCCATTCCAAGGTCGTTCGATCCCGTTCACGTCATCCGTCTGAAACAGGAACCATAAATGGTCAACTATATCATCAGAAAGATGTACTGCGGCCTCCATATGCGGTTTTCCGCAATGTGAAAATCGATAGAAGCGCTTTCCAGCGCATCTTAGTCTGTGGTTATCGGCTCTCCTACGATGAAAGAAGAGGGGTAATCATGGAAAAGAAAGCCGTTGTGATCGCAGGTGCCGGGAGTACGCACACTCCCGGCATCATCCAGAGCCTGCTGCAGAAGAAGCAGGAGCTCCCGCTGCGGAAGCTCGCGCTCTACGACATCGATGAGCAGCGCATGAACCTCGTGTACGACATCATGCGCCAGTTCATCGAGCAGGAGGCGCCCGACCTGGACGTCGTCGTGACGACCGATCCGGAGACGGCGTTCACCGACGTGGACTTCGTGTTCGCGCAGATTCGCCAGGGCGGTCTGGCGATGCGCTCGAGCGATGAGAAGATCCCGCTGAAGTACGGCTGCGTCGGTCAGGAGACCTGCGGCGCCGGCGGCTCCATCTCCTACGGCATCCGCTCGATCCCCGGCGTGTTCGGCATCGTCGAGGCTGCGAAGAAGTACTCGCCGAACTGCTGGATCCTGAACTACTCCAACCCTGCCGCCGTGGTCGCGGAGGCGACGCGCCGCGAGTTCGGCAACGAGCGCATCCTGAACATCTGCGACATGCCGACCGCGATCCTGCTGTCGTACTCCAAGATGCTCAACCTGCCCAGCTGGCGCGACCTCGACCCGTGCTACTTCGGTCTCAACCATTTCGGCTGGTTCACCGAGGTCTATGACAAGCAGGGCGTCGACCGCCTGCCCGAGCTGCGCGAGATGATCCTCAACCGGGGCATGGCCGTCAGCGACAGGCACCACAAGGACCCGGATTGGATGCACACCTGGGCGCAGTACGTCGAGATCGTCAAGGACTATCCCGAGTACCTGCCCAACAGCTACCTGCAGTACTACCTGTACTCGCAGGATATGGCAGCCGGTATGGACCCCGAGCACACCCGCGCCGACTCGGTCATCAACGGACGCGAGAAGGAGATGTTCGCCGAGCACCAGGCCTACCTCGCCGACCCCGCGAACTACAAGAGCCCGGTCCAGAGCTTCACGGTCTTCGGGGACTTCATCGTCGACGCCGCCGCCTCGATCGCCTACAACAAGGCGGAGCGCTACCTGGTCATCGTCGAGAACAACGGGGCCATCCCCAACCTGCCTGATGACGCCATGGTCGAGGTCCCCGCCTACGTGCGCTCCTGGGGCCCCGAGCCGGTGCGCCGCGCTCCGATCTCCACGTTCTACAAGGGCCTGATCGAGGAGCAGCTCGCGAGCGAGAAGCTCGCGGTCGACGCGTACTTCGAGCGTTCCTACCAGAAGGCGCTCGAGGCGATCGCCGTCAACAAGACGATCCCGTCCACGACCGTGGCCCGCAAGATCCTCGACGACCTGATCGCCGCCAACGGCGATTACTGGCCCGAGCTTCACTAGAGAGGAGCTGCTACCCATGGGAAGCAAACTCTACAACGGTTTCCAGAAACTCGGTAAGGTCCTGATGGCGCCGGTGCTCCTGCTGCCCATCTCCGGCATCCTGGTGGGTCTGGGTTCCGCGCTGTCCAACGCGAACCTCATGGAGCTCGCGCCCTTCCTGGCCTCCGAGCCCATGGTCATCTTCAGTACGCTGATCAAGGCGGCGGGCAACGTCGTCAACAACCACATCTCCGTGCTGTTCGCCATCTGCGTCGCATACGGCTACGCCCGCGCCGAGAAGGCGACGGCGGCCCTGTCGGGCTTCCTCGGCTACATGACCATGAACACCATCATGGGCCAGCTGCTGATCCTGCTCGGCGTGATCGACCCGGAGAACCTGCTGACCGGCCAGAGCTCGATCCTGGGCGTGGTGACGCTCGATACGGGCGTGTTCGGCGGCATCGCCGTCGGCCTGATCGTGTCGTGGCTGCACAACCGCTACTACAAGATCCAGCTCCCGCCGGTGCTCGGCATCTTCAACGGCACGCGCTTCATCCCCGCGATCACGATCATCGTGGCGAGCCTGCTGGGCTGCGTGCTCTCCGTCCTGTGGCCGCCCGTGCAGAACGCCCTGTCCATGATGTCGACGTTCATCGACTCCACGGGCGTGTTCGGTGCGTTCATCTACGGCCTGTCCGAGCGCCTGCTGCTCCCGTTCGGCCTGCATCACTTCATCTACCTGCCGTTCTTCTTCACGTCACTCGGCGGTACGATGACCGTCGACGGCCAGACCGTCGAGGGCGCCGTCAACATCTACAACGCGATCCTCAACACCCCCGGCATGATGTACGACATCGATGTCAGCAAATACGTCATGAACGGCAAGGTCCTGTTCGCGATGTTCGGCCTGACGGGCGCCGCCCTGGCCATCTGGCGCTCCTCGCTGCCCAAGAACCGCAAGAAGACCGCTTCCCTCATGATCGCCGCGGTCATCCCCGCCGCCTTCATGGGCATCACCGAGCCGCTCGAGTACTCGTTCCTGTTCGTGGCGCCGGTGCTCTTCGTCGTCCATGCGTTCCTGTGCGGACTGGCCTATGTGCTCACCTACCTCGTGCAGTTCAACGTACCCGGACCCTCCGCGTTCGGCGGCCCGTTCCTGTCATGGATCTTCAACGGGATCATGAACGCCGACAAGGGGTCCAACTGGTTCTGGCTCATCCCGCTCGGCGTCGCGTACTTCGGCCTGTACTACGCGCTGTTCCGCGCCTTCATCAAGAAGTTCGACTTCAAGACGCCCGGTCGCGAGGATGACGCCGGCGATGACGCCGCGGACTCCGCGTCCGCGGGCACCTCGCGGACCAACGAGCTCATCCCGCAGATCGTGGAGGCCGTGGGCGGCAAGGACAACATCAAGAGCGTCGACGCCTGCTTCACCCGCTTGCGTCTGAAGCTCAACGACGTGGGCCTCGTCAAGGAGGACCCGTACTTCAAGGAGTCGCTGGGCGCGAGCGCCATCGTGCACGTGGGCGACGGCGTCCAGATCGTCTACGGTAACAAGGCCTCGGTCTACAAGTCCGAGATGAGGGAATACCTCGGTATGGAGTAGGTTTCCGAGAACCGGTCGGGGGCGGCGCTCGCGCCGTCCCCGGCTTCATGCAAGAGGGGGACCACGTGTCGATGTACGAGATCTATTCCAACCTGCGCACCTGCATCGAGGGCATCGGTCAAGCCGGGGGCATGGACTCCCACATCGCCCTGTACGTGCTCGAGCACCATGAGGAGGTCCCGCGAATGGCCATCGGGGACCTCGCGCGGGCATGCAACACCTCGATCGCGACGATATCGCGGTTCTGCCGCCGCGTGAACGGCTCGGATTGGCGTACCTTCAAGGACCAGATGGAGGAGTACGGGGCATGGCTGCGAAGCGACTCGGCCGTCTCGCGCTTCCATGACCGGATCGATATCCCCTGGTACTTCGATACGCTGGAGGCGAGCCTCTATCAGACGCGCCGGCTGCTGACCGACGGGGTCCTGGAGCAGGCGGTCGACTGGCTGTCCGAGGCCGCGAACATCTACATGTACGGCAGCTCGTTCTCCAACATCGCCGCCCGGGAGGCCTGCGAGAAGCTCAACCGGATCAACCGCCTGTGCTTCTCGTTCTCCACGGTGAAGGACCAGCTGGGGTCGCTCGTCCACCTCAAGCCCGATGACCTGGTCGTCTTCATCTCCTTCTCGGGCACCACGGCGCATATCCGGAAGCTCTACCTGCGGGCCAAGATGGTCGGCTGCCGCATCATGTGGATCTCGGACAACCAGGCGCTCGTGCGCGAGGGGTCGAGCCGCGAGATGCTCGTGGCGGTGAGCCCGCTCGCGCTGCACGAGTACCGCACCTCGCTCGTGGAGGGGATCAGCCTTCGCTGCGCCATCGACGCCCTCTACATCAGCTACACCAACCGCCTGCGCTCGGTCCGCCCCGAAACGGGCGACGCGCTGCCCGCGGGCGGCGGGGATGATGGGGGGCTTGGGTGATGCGGCCTCGCGCCGCACGGCTATGGGCTATGATGTTCCCGAAGGCTCTGGCGCCCCGTCGTGTCCGGCGAGGCGCTTTCGTATGAGAGAGGGTACATCGTGGCACTTTCAATCGGTATCGTCGGCCTGCCCAACGTGGGCAAATCGACGCTGTTCACCGCGCTCACCAAGAAGGGCGGCCTGGCCGCCAACTACCCGTTCGCCACGATCGACCCCAACGTGGGCATCGTGGACGTGCCCGACGACCGCCTGGGCAAGCTGGCCGAGATCGTCCATCCCGGGCGCATCGTGCCCGCGACGGTGGAGTTCGTGGACATCGCGGGCCTCGTCAAGGGCGCCAACGAGGGAGAGGGCCTGGGCAACCAGTTCTTGGCCAACATCCGCGAGACCGATGCCATCTGCGAGGTCGTGCGCTACTTCAAGGACCCCAACGTCATGCGCGAGGTCGGCCGCACCGGCGACTTCGTGGACCCGGCCGGTGACGCCGAGACCATCATGACCGAGCTCATCCTCGCCGACATCCAGACGCTCGAGAAGCAGCTTCCCAAGCTCGAGAAGGACGCCAAGCGCGACCATGAGCTCGCCCCGAAGCTCGAGGTCGCCCGCCGCCTGCTCGCCTGGCTGAACGAGGGCAACCGCGCGGCGTCGCTCGACATGACCGACGAGGAGCGCGCCGCCGCCCGCGGGCTCTTCCTGCTGACCATGAAGCCGATCCTGTACGTGGCGAACGTGGACGAGGACATGCTGGGCGAGGACCTCGCGCCCATCGACGGCGTCGCCCCCATCCCCATCTGCGCCAAGGTCGAGGCGGAGCTGTCCGAGCTCGACCCGGAGGAGGCCGCCGAGTACCTGGAGACCCTCGGGCTCGAGCGCCCCGGTCTGGAGGTGCTCGCCCAGGCCGCCTACCGGCTGCTGGGGCTGCAGTCGTTCTTCACCGCCGGCGAGATGGAGGTCAAGGCCTGGACCGTGCGCCAGGGCGCCACGGCCCCGCAGGCGGCGGGCGTGATCCACTCCGACTTCGAGCGCGGCTTCATCAAGGCCGAGGTCGTCGCGTACGACGACTACGTCGAGCTCGGCGGCGAGCAGGGCGCGAAGGCGGCGGGCAAGCTGCGCATGGAGGGCAAGGACTACGTCATGGCCGACGGCGACGTGGTGCACTTCAGGTTCAACGTGTAGACGGAGGCAGGCTCCCGCCGCGCGCGGCGGGACGGGATCGCGCCGGGGAGGCGTCATGTTCAAGAACTTCAGCATGTTCAAATACGGTAGGAAGGCCGGTTGGCTGGGCGTCGCGACCATCGTGCTCGCGCTCATCCCGGTGGTGGTCGCCGTCGTCGTGGTGCCGGGGCTGCCGGAGAGCATGCCCATGCGCTTCGACGCCGCGGGCGAGGTGACCCGCTGGGGGAGCCGCTACGAGCTGCTGGTGCCGCCGGTGATGTCGGTGGCGTTCGGCTTCGGCATCTACGTGCAGACGATGCGCAAGGCGGCGGACCACGCGCGCGACTCCCTGAGCATGGCCCAGGTGACCGCGGAGCGCTTCCTGCGCAGCGGCGTGATCACGACGGCCGTCATCAACGCGGCGAACATCTACATGCTGTACTCCACGATGACGGGGAGCAGCCCGCTGGTGTTCTAGGGAGGCGCCGGCAGCCCCCGGGGGCTCGGGCTGCCGCGGGGCGTCGGGAGGACGGCTGCGCGCCGCCGCGCGGGCGCCCGGCAGGCCGTCGG